>JAVCCG010000138.1 GCA_030765605.1 Candidatus Alcyoniella australis | reverse complement strand
GCAGGTGCGCGTTGTTGAAGTAGAAGCCCGCGCCGCTCATTAGTTTGCCCACCAGGTCGATCGGGAACGTCGAGTCGTCGGACGAGACCAGGCGCAACGGATTGACCGCGTAGGTGTGGTGCAGCAGGTAACTGGCCAGCCTCAGCAGCCGCAGCCCTCTGCCGAAGTGGTAGGGGCCGGCGATCGAGATGAATCCCGCGACGTTGTCACAGACCTGCGGATCCAGGCTGTAGAGGATCGTGCCTCCCAGGCTGTGTCCGACAATGAACAGCGGGCCGTCATTGTGCTGCTCGATGTAATTGATCAAGGCAGGCAGGTCCTGGGACACGTACTCATCGAACGAGGAGGGTGCGGCAGCTCCGAGCTCGCGCGACAGTCCGTGCCCGCGCAGATCGGCCAGCCAGACGTCGAGCCCGGTCTCGGCAAAGTAGTTGGCCGGGCTGATCGTCGGCAGATCGTAGGTCAAACGATTCTGGCCCAGTCCGTGGATGCACAGCAGGTTGGCTCCGACCAGCTTTCGGGAGTCGGTGTTGTAGGCGCCGATCTCGGCGCGCTGCTTGTGGACCAATGCCAGCGGTGTGCCATCGTCGGTCTCGACGCGATTTATCCTCTCGCACAGCATCAGGCTGCGCTTGCCGTGAACGATCCTGCGCGTTGCCGTCAATCCGCCCCCTACCCCTGCGATGGTTGATGCAAGCTAGCATGCAAATCTCAACGCGGTGTGTCAATCCTCTATTGGACGGTAGTGCTTGACAGAGTGCTTTGGGGCTGACGATCATCGCCGACACGTACGCACTACAGGAGAAAGCGATGGAGAAGCACGGCAAGCATCCGCTGCACACCGACCAGGCCCCGGCGGCGATCGGCCCGTACAGTCAGGGAGTGGCGGTGGGAAGGTACGTCTTTACGTCGGGCCAGCTGCCGATCGACCCGGCAAGCGGAACAATCCCCGAGGGGATCGAGCAACAGGCGCGCGTGGCCCTGGCCAACGTATCCGCCGTACTTCAGGCCGCGGGCTCCGGCCTTGATCGCGCGATCAAACTCACGGTGTTCATGACCGACATCGCTGAGTTCGCCGCGTTCAACGCGGTCTACGCCGAGGTCTTCGAGGCTGCCGGAGGATCGTTCCCCGCGCGCTCGGCGCTGCAGGTGGCAGCCCTGCCCAAGCCCGAGGCCCGCATTGAGATCGAGGCCGTGGCCACAATCTGATCCGCGACTGGAAGAAGTTTGATCAGATGTTCGGCGGCCAGGGGATTTTCCCCTGGTGCACCAGCACCAGCCGCAAGATGCCGTGTGCCAGGTGCAGCACCAGATAGACCACCAGGATCGTGATCGTCAAACTGGATGAGAACAGTTTAATTTTGAGCGGCCTGATTATTGCCGGCACGCTGAGCAGCCAGCGAAAGAGCATCAACAGGTAGAGCACTACCGCCGAAGGGTTGAAGGTCCAGGCTGTGTTGAATTGCCCATGCCCCATGGCCACAAAGGCCCGCGTGCTGCCGCATCCCGGGCAGGGCAACCCGGTAGCGCGATGGAACCCGCAGGCGTCGAAAGGTGCGCTGTTGAACACCGGTATTAAAAGCGTTGAAAGAATTACACCGCCGAACAAGATGAAGTAGATCCACTCGTCCGAGGCGCGCTTGTCCAGCACGAAAATTCGGCGCGAGAGCCAACCGCTGCCCAACGGTCGTTCGATCTGTTCGGCCTTGATCGGCCGCTGGGCATAGGGCTTGCTCATCGCAGGCGTTCCAGCAAAGAGCGGTCGAGGCGGATCGTGCTCAGGACGCCGTAGTCCGATACCACGTTTGAGGGGTCGTCGAGCAACAGTTGGAAGCCCGCGGCAAACAAGCGGATCGTCTCGCGCTGGGCAACAAAAAGCGCCTGTTGAGTTGCGACGCCTTCGTCGTTCTTGGATTGAAGCAACAGCACCAGGAAGCGGCGCTCGCCCGATTGGTCGGAGAATGCGTCGAGCACGATCTGCTCCAGCGGTATCCGGATCATCCCCTGTTCGGTGTCGATCTCGAGCACGCCGTTGCGCGGATCCGAGCTCTCGATTATCACCCGCCAGCTTGACGGTCCCTGCCCGGCCAGCAGCTGCTCGCTGTTGCCAAACAGCAGTTGGGGCGTCGCGGCGCTTTGAAGCGCGCAGAGCATCAGCAATGTAGCGGTAAGGATTGAGCCGAGCAATAAGCGCTTTGGGAATAGCAAGGTCAGGGTAGCTGCGCGAGCAGTTCCTTGGCCGCCTGGAGCACGATCGCGCCGGTTTGGGGTCCGAGACTGGCGCCGCGCTCGTATTTGTAGGTCCGGTCCTCGAACTGTGCGGGAAGCATCATGTATCCCAGCTCGTCGTTGGCCAGGGTGAACACGAAGCGGTACGGTGCGTCCATCGCCGCCTTGAGCTCCCAGCCGATGGAGGGGAACAGCTCGCCGGGCACAAGGGCGATCTGTGCCGGACCCAGGCTGACGGCATGCACTTCCGAGCCGATCAACTCCTGGCCTTCCTCGACCTTGGTCGGTCGACCCTCAAGGCTCAGCAGTCCGTTGCGGTACATCATGTTGTACATCGCGTTGTCCACCGGCAGAAAAATATCGCGGCTGTTGTGCTTGATGATGATTGCGCCGGGACCAAACGGCTGGCTGTTATCCAACGCCCGATCGACAGTGTCGGCCAGCACCTGCCCCAGCTCGTCGATCCATTGTACGCGGTCGTCCAGGTCGTAATCACCGCGTTTATCCCAGCGGTTGGGATACGGGATAACCATTCCGCCTGCCGCATTGGAGACGAACATCGCCACCCCGCCGCTGCGTTGCTCAATGGCGTCGTAGGCGCGTCCCGGGAAGTCGGCGCTCACCCGATGGTTTTTCTGAAACAGCGCCTCGGCGTGCATCGCCCAGTTAAACAGCGTGGCGATCGTATTGCCCTGGGCGTCGACTGCGCGGATTGCGCTCAGCTGGTGATCGAAAGTGCTTTCATCGTCGGGGAACCACAAGTTGGCGGCCCAGCCCGCGGGCACGTCGGCCGAGCCAAAATGTAGCGTGGCAGGCACCGCGTCGCGCACTGCGCGATCAACGGCCACGGCAGCCAGGGTCAGCATCCGCTGGTGATATTGCGGCTCGACCCCCGAGTCCAGCGGCAGCACTACACCCGGACCCCAGAGGCCGACGGTGTCAGGACCCTGATGGTTGTGGGTGGCGATAACCATGATTTTATCGCCGTGCAGCGGCGCCGCGAGCTCGCGGATGCGCTGTACGTCCATCAGTCCCAGGCCCACGACATCGAGGGTCAGCAGCACCAATGCCTGGCTGCCGTCGTCAATGTAAAGCGCCCGTGCCCAGATCGGATCGAGCATTCCGCGGCTGATGCGTCCCGGGCCGAAGCCCGCGATCCAGACCCGGAAGCCGTAGGGTGAAATGTCGACTTTTGATGCGCCGACCATCAGCCGCGACTCGCCGTTAAGGCCCTGAACCGCACGGTCGAGTCGCTGTTCGATTTGGGGCAGACGCGACAACGGTCGCTCGGGATGGATGCGTCCGGCCTGGCAGGCGCACAGCGCGCTGATCGCCAGTGTGAGCGCCAACGGCATACAGAAGCGTTTAATACGGTTGCTCATCAGACGCATGAACATCCCGTTAAGAGTTTCTGTCGTCCCCCAGAACGTTGCGAGCTATCTGCATGTCCTGGCTCTTTTTGAACAGCACGCCGAGGTACGGCAAAGAGGAGTCGCGTTTGAGCACATCGGCGTCGAAATCCGGCTCCGCGAGCAGGGCTCGCACCCAGTTGATCAGCTCGCGCGTGCTCGGCTTCTTTTCGATTCCGCGGATCTCGCGCACACGGTAGAACGCGTCAATGCTGAGTTTGGCGAGCTTGCGCGGGATGTCCGGGAAGTGTGCGGACACGATCCTGCTCATGAACTCCGAGTCGGGAAAGGCGATGTGATGGAAGTTGCAGCGCCCCAGGAAAGGATCGGAGAGGTCTTTTTTAGCATTGGAGGTGATCACGATCACCGGTCGATGGAGGGCGTGGATCGTGCGATCGACCTCGACGATGTCGAACGACATCTGGTCCAGAACATCGAGTAGGTCGTCCTGGAACTCGCTCTCGGCCTTGTCGATCTCGTCGATCAGCAGTACGACCTTATGATCGACGGTAAATGATTGGCCGATCTTGCCCATGCGAATGTAATCCTCGATGTTGCTCACATCGCGCTGGCTGTCGCCGAAGCGCGCGTCGTTGAGGCGGGTCAAGGTATCGTACAGGTAGAGCGCGTCGACGGCCTTCATCGAGGACTTGACGTTGAGCACGATCAACGGAATGCCCAGATCCTCGGCCACGGCATGGGCCAGCAGGGTCTTGCCCGTGCCCGGCTCGCCCTTGAGCAGCAGCGGCATCTCCAGCCGGATGCTGACGTTGACGATCTTGGCCAACTCGTGATCGAGGATATATTTGCTGGTGCCTTTAAACTCTTGCGCCGGCTGCATCATTCCTCCTTGGAGTGGGCGAAAGATAACATGCGGCGATATCCGCGGCAATCGCGTGACCGGCTGCCGGGCTGTGCTATTATCGGCCGATGGCCCTGACCGTAATTCACATCGATAACCGTAAGATGCTGTGCTCGGCGTTGGATCAGGGCGAGCTGAGCCGTCTGTACCAGCGCGTCAAACACAGCGGCGTGCTGGATCGAGCGAAACCATCCGATGATTCGGACCTGCTTCAGCTTGGATTGCAACCGGTCGGACCATTGCGCATCGACCTTGGCAAGACCGTGCTGATCCTCTGGGGATCGGGCCGGGAGCTACGATTTTACACGCCCGAGGAATACAACGTGCTTACAGGGCAGGACGAGGATTGACGCAGAAGGTTCCCATTGTGCCGCCATCGCGCATCTGCCCGTTGTGCCGCGTTGAGACGCCGCGCCGGGAACGTCTGCGCAAAGGTAACTATCGCCTGCTCGAATGCGGCGAATGCGGGCTGGTATTCACCGACCATCAGCCGACCGTTGATCAGCTCGAACAGCTCTACGGCCGCGACTACTTCCAGGGCGGAGGTCTGAACGGCTATTTCGACTTCAATCTGTGCCTGCGGCAGGACCGGATTAACTTCGTCCGGCGGTTGATAAAGATCGAGCGTTTCGTGCCCGGCGGCAAGTTGCTCGACGTGGGGTGCGGCACGGGACTGATCTTCGAGGTGGCCGGTCCCCAGTGGGAGATCTGCGGGGTGGACATCTCGTGCTACGCGGTGGAGCTGGCGCGTTCCCGCGGACATCAGCAGGTTTTCTGCAACGACTTTTTCACCCTCGATTTGCCCAAGCTCAGCTTCGATAGCGTGATCTGTTGGGGATTCCTCGAACACCTTCCGCAGCCCGCCCTGCTGCTGGAAAGAGTGCATCAGCTGCTCAAGCCCGGCGGCGTGATTAACATCGTCGCCGGCGACGTGGGCAGCGCTTTTGCGCGGCTGTGCGGCCAATTTTGGCACATCTACACACTGCCGGAGGTGCTCGAGTTTTTCTCGGTGACCACCCTTTCGAAAATGTTGAGCCAAAGCGGATTCAGTGTGGAACACGTTAGCCACGAGACCAACTTCTACACCCTGGACTATCTGGTCGAACGTCTCGCCCGTTCGCTGGGCACCCCGATCTGGCGCCGACGCCGCCCCGATAAAATGATAAAATTGCTCAACCGAATCGTGCTGCCCGTGAACTTTGGCGACAGCATGTCCGTGATCGCGCGTAAAGCCCAGGAGTGATCCATGCGCAACCGACTGTTGGTAATCGTACTACTGTTGTTGATGACTGCGGCGTGCGCTGAGAACGACGTTGAACAGGAAGATGTCGTCATCGAGGACTGCGCGCTGGATCTGAGCGGCACCGAGGTGATCATCTATCAATACACCGCCTGGGATGTCGCCGGCCTTGAGCGCACATACGGCGATTTCGAGTTCAACGTACAGGGGTTCGAGGGGACCGATTGGCCGGTCACATCGACCCAGAAGTATTTATTGCGCGGCTCCTATTTCTGGGAGGGTCCCAGCGGCGTGTCGATCGGTCTGACCGGCAACTTCGAGCGTTACGCCTGCGACCAGGAGCTTGTGGCGGGCGAAGGATCGTTTGAGATCGCGATCGAGATCACATCGCTGGAGAGCACTCAAAACAGCCTGGTGCTGGGGATCACCGACCCTGAGGACAGCGAGACCCTGCGCGGCATCGGACTGATCGAGCCCCAGTAAGGCCGACGGGTTTATCAATCAGGTTCGTGTCCCAGGTCGATCGTCAGCTGTTCCAGGTCACGTTGCGAGCTGTACGGCACGTACCCGTGTTCCAATGCCATCCGATAAAACCGATCGACGTTGTCGCTCTTTCGACAGTAATCAATCGCCAGCACGATCAGCCCACGCTGTAGGTACAGATCGAGCAGTTCAACAGTCCACTCAACGTCGTCAGCAGGCTGTGGGTCGTCGCCGTCAAAGAACGTATCCTCCGCGCCCACACCGTCGATTATCTCCAGGTACTCTGGCTCGAGCTCAGCCAGTTCCAGGCCGTTTTGTCCCAATACAATAAAATCCGGGTTGACCTGCCTGGCCTGTTGCGCGATACGATCGACGAAGCGGACCATCTGATCCGCCGCATCGTCTTTTTGGTCGAGTCCCTCGGGACCCCAGAATTCATAGGCGTCGATGATGTCGAGGTACACTCCGTCGAAGCCCATATCCATGATCCGTTCCAGGTAGCCGTTTTGCCCGAGAATCAGCCGCTGCCAGCCGTCCATCCAATAGCGCACCTTGTAATTTCCGGTCCAGTCCGGATTCTCCGGTCCGAGCCAATCCGGGGGTTGGTCGAGCCAGTCTTGATCCCAGTAGAAGCGATAATCCTCGGCCTCGCCTATGCTGAGATAGGCCAGCGCCAACTTGTCGCCGCCCGCAGAGGCGCGTAGATCGGCGATCTGTTCAGGGCTCCATTCGCCGGACTCCTCGCCGCCCTGCGAATAATCGATCACCGCCAGGTCAAAGGCGCTGTTCCCCAGTTCGAGTAGATCGATATCGGAAAGCCAGTATGTCCAGTCGTCGACAGCGGACAGATCAATGTCGTCACCATCGTATCCGTCATCGTCGTCATCATCCTGGTCGCCCGAGCAGCCTGGGATCGCCAGACAAGCCAGCAACAGCAGCAATGCGGTTGAGGCGATAAAATCTGCTATATTCGTCGGCAATTGATCCTCCGGAATGCTGATGGAACCAACCGCACAACAACGACTGGCATCAACTACTCTTACAAGCTGCGGCCTGCTGCTTTTAGTGGCGGCGCTGTTGTACAACCCGTGGTTGCTGCGCGCCGTGTTGCCCTCCGGCGTGATTGTACCGCAATTGACACAACTGGTGCCCAGCATCATCGGATTGGCGCTGAGCGGACTGTCCTTGCTGTTGATTGCACGGTTAATCGGGCGATTGCGTATTGGAGCTTGGTTGTTTGAGCGTAAAAGATCGCTCGACCTGTTGTTGTTCGTTGCCGCACTGCTCGTTCCACTGATGGTTTCCGAGCTCTATTTGCGACCCTTTGCCCAGTTCGCGCGCAAGACAACGATCTTTTTGCCCGACCACGAGCTGGGCTGGAAGCTGCGCCCCGGCGCCGTTGATACGTGGGCCAGGGTCGATGTGCGGATCAACGCCAAGGGATTGCGCGGTCCGGAGCTGGAATACGCAAAGCCCGTGGGCGTCAAGCGCATACTCTACCTGGGCGATTCGCTGACCTTCGGCTACGGCATCCGTTCATACGGGTACACCTTCGCCTACCAAGTCCAACGGCTGCTCGCGCAGTCACCGGACTGCCGGGTGCAGACGATCAACGCCGGAGTGGACGGCTATTCGCCTTGGCAGGAGCTGATCTACCTACAGCGCGAGGGGTTGAAGTACGACCCGGATCTGGTGGTGCTGGGATTCGTGCTCAACGACGTTGTGGAGAAATACGTGCTGACCCGTTACGGCGGAACGGGAGTCGGCTTCCAGCTGATGCAAAGCTACGTCTCGCTTACCGATCGGCTGTGCAACATAAGCGGCCTGATGTATTTTGCACGCCGGCTCAGTGCGCGCATCCGCTTGGGCGAGGATGTGCAACGCGGCGCACAGCAGCAACAGCTGTTACAGATCCGCGACCTGATTCGCAACCCCAACGATCCCCTCGTGAAAAAGGCCTGGGCCGAGACCCTTGCCAACGTCGACGGCATCGTCAGGCTTTGCAAGGAGCGCGAGATTGCGCTGTTGATCGTGGTCTTCCCGTTCACGATCCAGTTTCAGGACATGCAACAGATGAACGAGCCGCAACTACGGATGATCGAATACGCCGGGGAGCGCGGGGTGCCTGTCATCGACATGTTGCCGTTGCTCGCGCAGCGCGCTGAACAGTCCGGCCTGACAATTGATCAGCTGTTTCTCGACGGCTGCCATCCGTCGCACGCCGGCCATCGGATAGTGGCCGAGATTATCGCGCAGAGGTTAATGGATCAGGGACTGCCTGCCGGATGTCCGCGACGCTAGACCGGATTGGATTTGCGGCTCTGGTCTAGGCGATATTCAAGCAGCTCGGTCGATGCGGCGCGGTCGATCAGCAGGTGGCACTCGCCATTGTACATTTGCAGGGAAGAGGCCGGAACCATCGAGTCGACCGGTCCGCGCAGCATGTTGAACACCGCCTCGGACTTGCTCGATCCGGTGGCCATCATCATCAGTTGTTTGACCTCGAGGATGTTGCCGATGCCCATCGACAGCGCGTGTTGCGGCACCTGATCGAGGCTTTCAAAAAAGCGCGCGTTGGCCCGACGCGTGTCGTCGGTGAGCTTGATCAGTCGACAACGCGAGTCGATCGTGCAGCCCGGCTCGTTGAATGCGATGTGCCCGTTACGGCCGATCCCCAGCAGCATCATGTCGATCCCGCCCAGCTCCTTGATCGCCCGCTCGTAGCGGAAGCAGCTCTGCATGTGGTCCTCTACCGGTCCGCTGTAGCAGTGCACTTGGTCTTCGGGGATGTCGATCTGCGAGAACAGTTTCTGAGACATATAGTATCGGAAAGAGTTCGGGTCGTCCGGGCCCAGTCCGATGTACTCGTCGAGCATAAATGCGTGAACCTTGGCAAAGCTGATCTGTTTGGCTTGATAACGACGGATCAGCTCGCGGTAGACCGGCAACGGCGTCGACCCGGTGGCGAAGCAAAGCACGGCATTCCCGTTCTTATCCTCGATCGTTTTGGCGATCAGGTCGGCCCCGTGGACCGCGAGATCGTCCTCGTTGTCGAGCAGAATCATCTGGAAAATCTTACCGCTGGCAGCGACGATCTTCATGCGCTCGCTCATGGTGAAAGCTCCTGTAAGGCGGTCTGGAAGAGGTCGATCGCGCAGGGAGACTCGCGCGACTGAAAAAGCTAACTAACACAGTGCCGGTTGAATGTAAATCAGCCGGCAGTTGATCTTAGAAGCGGACCGAGTAAGGCAGATAGACCGGCCCGCTGAGTCCGGGCTTATCGTTGCCCACCACCAGTTGGACCGCCGGCTCGTGGACGTCGAGTGGTACCGGAGGCAGCGGCGAGGGCTTGTCGCGGTCCCACAGGCCCAAGGTCAGATCGTAGGTCCCGGCGCCCAGGTTGAGCATGCCGAAGGTCAGCTCGAGATCGTTGAGCCCCTGCGGGTCGGCCAACGGCAAGTCGACCCTGGCCACACAGTTCCCCAGATCATCCTCGAACGTCGCGCGGAACACCACGCCGGTGCGGCCGCGGACCTCGATCTTGGCGCTGATCAACAGGGTCTCGCCCGATTTAAAGGCGTCCAGCGGCGTGCCGTACATGTTATGCACCTTGATATCAAGCAACCTCGCGCCAACGGGACCCTCGTCAAAGGGTCGTACGTAGCGCCCGTTTTCGCGGAAGCTCTTGAGCGGATCGTAGATGTATTTGCTCCACAGCGTGGCGGACAGCGGCGACTTGACCAGTCGTAGCGCCACGAGCCCGGCGCGCTGTTGCACAGAGTCGGCCAGCTGCTCGCGGTCGATGTGAAAATCGTCCTGGTCCAGCTCGTAGTAAACCTTCCAGTAGCGCTCCCAGTGCTCGAGGTTGTGGCGACAGAACGCGACCTGTTCATCGCGAGGCATTTGGCGCCACTTATCTCCGTCGAGAAAATCATGCTCGCCGAAGATCAGCGCCCGCTCCATGTGCAGGCCGGTGGGCGTCAGTATCCGCTCGCGCAGGCTGTACTCGTTGTAGTGCCGCTGTAAATACTCCTCGCCGTGGGCGTCGTTGAACTCGATGTGCTCGCCGTGGTTGAACGGCACTGTGATAACCGCCAGGCCTCCGGGCGCCAGCACGCGGCCGATCTCCTTGGCGATCACCGAGTCCTCGAAGGGGATCGTATGTTCCAGAGTGGAAACGCAGAGCACACGGTCGAAGCGCCCGCTCTCAAAAGGCAGCTCCCGCGCGTCGGCCGCCTTGAGCGAGAGGTTCGCGGAAGGGAATCCCAGCCGTTGGCGCAGCAAGTCAACGTAGTGCAATACCTGCTCGTCGGCGCTCTTGAGATCCGAGGCGATGACTCGGCAGCCCTTGTCGGCCAGGTAGAGCGATGTCGCGGCCACGTGTCCGGCACCGATCTCGAGTACCTCCTGGCCGGGCTGCGCATCGAGCAACGACAGGGCCAGCGGGTATTCGAGCCAACGAAAGTAGTTCAGCCGGCGCTCATGCTCTTGCGTGCCGAGGCGCTCGAGGAAGTCATCGAACTTTTGGGGAGTGATATCGGGCTGCATTGATCTCAATCATCCTCGTGTTTACTTGCGCAGCGGGCCTGCGTGCGCAACGGCATGCCGGCCAGCGTGCCCGCGACGATCGACGCCAGGCGCGCCGGCAGCACCAGTGCGCCCAATCCGGCCATGCCGATCCGCCCCGCGCGCAGGTCGTGAACGGTCCTTGTCGATAGGTGCCGCACGGTGCCCAAAGCGTAGGCTGAGAGCTCCCGCCGGTCAATGGCCGAAAGCGCCCTACTCGCCCAATAGGCGTGGCGCGTGGATTGCCGCAGCAGGTCGCCCACTGATCCGCTGCGCAGATGATCAACGCGCGCCTCAGGTTCGTAGCGCAATTTCCATCCGGCCTGGCGCAGACGCAGGCTGAAGTCGATGTCCTCGCCGGCGTTGGCAAACGCCTCGTCGAAGCCGCCGATCTCAAGTGCCGCGCAGCGTCGCACCGCCAGGCACAAGCCCATCAGATGGCGATCTTCCAGCGGCTGGTCTCCGTGGGATTGCGGAGTGACCTGCGCCCGATAACGGTCGGCGAGCCGATCCTGGTAGTGCTCGATGCCCATGCCGCCCACTGCGCCGACATCGTCCTCAAAGGCATCGAGCAACGATTGCACGCAGCCGGGCTCGGGCGCGGCGTCAGCGTCGAGGAACACCAGGAACTGCGCCCCGACCTTCTCGATCAGCGTGTTGCGCGCCCGCGCCAGGCCCAGGCATCGGTCGTGGGAGAGCAGTTGCGCGGTGCTTTGCCCGATCAGCTCCGCCGTGTCATCGGTCGAACCGTCGTCGAGCACGTAAATTTGCGGCCTGCGGCCCCCGACCCGCTGGCGCGCGGCAGCGTTTAAAACGTGGGCCAACGTGGAGCGGGCGTTGTACGCCGGGATGCAGATTGCGAACAGCGGTTCGGGCATCAGTCGATCTCCGCCAGCTCGATACACGTGCGGGCGTCGTCATCAATCGGGCGGATCAGCGCCGCGCCCAGCGACATCTGGTCGACCAGCAACGGTTCCGCTGCCAGTTCCGCGATGGTGCGGGCCAGCGCCGGGAAGTCGGCTGTGGGCAGCAGCCAGCCGTTGACACCTGGCTGCACCAACTCCTGGATGCCGCCCGCGGCAAAGGCCAGTACCGGGATTCCGGCGCTGAGCGCCTCGTGGATCACCAGCGGCGAGTTCTCCTGCCACAGGCTGGGAACGACCAGCACGTCGATGGTCCGCAGCACCTTGTCCGTATCTTGATGTTTGTAAGGGCCGTGGAACGTGATCACATCTTCGGGTGCCGCGGCGATAATCTGAATCAGATCGCGCCCCCGGGGAGTCGGTCCGTAGAACGTGAGGCCGGCGTTGTGGATGCTGCCAAAGCAGCGCGCCAGTTCGATCGTTCCCTTGTGAGCAGCGGGGTTGCCTAAAAATCCAAACCGCAATTTTTCCTTGGGCTCTCTGGCATAGAGTCGCGGCAGTGGCCGAATGCCGTAGATGCTGTGGATCAGTCTGTCCGCCGGCGCGCCGAGTTTGCGATAGACGCCTTGAAGGTATTGCGAGGGAGCGAGCAGCCGATGCGCCTGGTGCAGCGCGTCGAGCAGTCGGGAGTTGCGCCTGGCAAAGGCGGATTTAAAGGCGGGCTTGAGCATGCTTCCCGGCCAGCGGTTATAGCCCGGTTTGCCGCAGTGAACGCAACGCGACCCGTCACGCGACCCGTGACAAAGGTCGTTTTCATTGTCGAGCAACACGATGCGATGGCACACCGGCCAGTAGTCGTGCAGTGTCCACAGTAACTTAGCGTGATGGGAGCGGACGTATTGCGGGATGCGGTAGGAGAGCAGGATCAGGCTGTGGACGTGGACCAACTGTGGTTGGAAATGTTCGAAAACAGTTTGGAAGAGTTTGAAGGCGTCAGGGTTGTCATAGGAGTTGCGGAATTGGAAACCGCGCATGAGCCGCGGCATGCGGTCGATGTTGCCGCTGAACAGTTTCAAGCCGTGATGCTCGCGGCTGACCAGTTTCCCAGCTGAGCGGCCGTTCCGGTCCAGAAAGAACAATGCGCACTCGTGCCCCTGCACGGCCTGCTCCAGCGCCAGGCTCGCCGAATAGCTCTGCGCGCCTCCCGGCACTTCAAAGGGGTTGTCGTGAATTACATGCAGTATCCGCATCAGTGCTACTTTGTCGCAAAACCGATCCACTGCCAAGCTCCGCGCGGGCTCCAGTACTCTGTTGACAGTCGGCGAGACCGCGGGCTAACTTCCTGGCGATGATCAGTCGCAAGTCCGCTTCAAGGCTCTGGTTGCTGCTGCTGCTAATGACGGCGGTGGCGGTGGGCTGTAGCGCTGACCAGGACGATGATGGCGACGATGACGATCAGGACCAGTGCGCTGGCAAAGATTTTGTGTTCGATCTGGAGCTGCACTTCCCTGATGCGCGCGTGGCGGGCGAGCTCTCCGGCGTGCTGTCGCTGAATAAATCCGACGGATCGGTTCAAGGAACGCTGGTCATCGGCGATAGCAGTTCGGTGTTCAGCGGCGAGGTGGACCTTGGCAGCTTGACCGGCACGGCGCTGTTCGATGCCCTGCCTGGCGGAATCGACTGCGAATCCTCGACGATCTGCGTGGCGCTGGACATCGGCCTGGCCTACGATGCGATCATCGGTTGGGTCGAGGTCTATTGTGCGGCGCAGGTCGATCCGGACAGCCTGCTGGAGACCTACGATGTCTCGGGCACAGTCGGCTGTCTGGAGACCGATTACTTCGATAATTGATCGGGCTGTTCGCTTGGCGCTGCACTTGACAGCCGAGCGGACGCTGATGATCATGTGCCTGGCTCAATGGCTTGTGCCGACGCCTGGGTGGCGGAACTGGTAGACGCTGGGGACTTAAAATCCCCTGGGGATTTCCTCGTGCGGGTTCGATTCCCGCCCCGGGCACTGACTCACCAAGCCGGCAACATCCTGACTCCCAAAGCGATCAACACCACGCCGCCCAAGATTTCCGCCCTACTGCCGATGATTGTGGCCACCAGATGCGACAGCCAATGCCCCAGTGCGGCCATCAGCGCGGCGACTACGCCAAAGATCAGTGCAGGCAGAAGCAGTTCGCTGCCCAGCAGGCCGACGCCGATTCCCACGGTCAGCGCGTCGGCGCTGGTACCCAGTGAGTAAGCCAACAGGGCCTTTCCGCGGCTGATGTCGATCGGTTTGTGCGCCTTGGTGCGCAGCCCCTCGATCAGCATCTTAATGCCGATCAACAGCACTAGCGATGCGGCGATGAACGCGGCCGCAGTGCCGACGATCGGCGCGGCCATACGTCCGATTAACCATCCGACCAGCGGCATCAGGAACTGGAACAGCCCGGCATGCAATGAGAGCCTGAAGATGTGCCGCGGTGAAACCGTTCCCGGCCCGGTGGCCAGCGCCACGCCGAAGGCGTCGCCTCCCAGGCCGATTGCCAACAGCACTATCTCCCAGAGATTCACTGGATCGTCTGGCCCAGCTGCCCATCGGTTTTGGGACCATCGGTTTCAACGATCCTCTCGTAGGGTGCGCTGAACTGCACGAGCACGGGCGATACGGGGAATGCGAAACGTCCGTTGGTCGTGGTCGTGCTCAGTTCGAGAACCTTGCCATCGGCGCTGAGGCGGAAGTTAAAGCTGCGCTCGGTTCCATTTTTTGGCAGCACCAATATCAGCGCATCGCCGTCCAGTCGGAAGGTGCCGGACAACTCCAGCCGCGCAGCGGGCTCGCCGAGCACTTGCTCGGAATACTCGAATCGATGGGGTTCGAGCAGTTTCAGTTCGCAGCGTGTGGTGCTCAACTGCTGATTCTGGAAGTCCAGCCGCCAGCGGCCGTGCAGCCCGTGCGGCTCGTACAGCTCGGTGAATTGAGTTTCGCGGCCCAGGCTGCGCTGATAGGTCAGACCTTGGTCCTCGGTTTTGGGCTGGACCGCCAACGGGGGTCTGGCCGAGTCCAGGCGTTTTAATTGCAGCATGTCCTGGACAATGGCGTACTGGAAAACGCTGATCCGACTGCTCCCCTGGTTTCTGAGGGTCAGGCGGTTTTCCCGGGCATCCCAATCTCCCATGATGCCCATCATTCGTCTGCTGCGGCCAGGCTTCTTTTCGCGATAGACGAAGCTGCGGTCGGGCCTGATCACCAGCTCGATATTGCGCGTCTGGTCGTTGGGAAGCTTGTAGCTTCCGTTGTAGCGCCCGATGGGCGAGATGCTGTGGCCCTCGACGATCTGCAGATAGCGCACTGCGCGTTCCGGCGACACGGGGAGGATCGCGAAACTGTAGATGTTGTCCGAGTCAAACGGCGCCAGGATGATGCTCCCCGCGTTCTGGGTGACGATGAACGTTCGCGTCAGCCCCTGCGGTCCCGGCTGTTGCTCGTCGTTCTGCGCGTGGGTCATCGCCAGCCACGAGCCGTTGGACACATAGCTGCCCTGATAGCTCAGTACTTGTTTGCCCGCGTTACGTTCCACGTAACTGAACGTGCCGTCAACCTCCAGTTCGAGGATCAGTTCCACGGCCTGCTCGTCGGGCATCACGTAAGCCACGTAGCGTCCGGGCTCGACCGCGTGACTCGAAAACGGCGCAACGAGCAACAGCGCGAGGATCGCCAGGCAGGCGATCGGTGGTGCCGATTTTGTTCTCACGATTCCTCCTCGCGGCGCATGCGGTTTTGACTCTAACTCGAAAGCTGTGTTAATGGGAGTGATCAATAAATGCGGGGCGATTATGTATCAACTCGTAACCACGGACGATCTGGGCGGGCTGCTCCGTTTTCCTCTAGTGCGCAAACGTACGATCATCGGCCGCGATCCCTCCAGCGACATTCAGCTTTTCGACGAGGAGATCAGTCGCCATCACGCCAAGATCTACATCATCGACGACGCAATTTACATCAAAGACAACAAATCGACCAACGGTGTTTTCGTCAACAATTTCTTGATAACAAAGATCACGCCGTTGAAGATCGGCGACGAGGTGATCATCGGCTCGTATCAGTTCCACCTGCGCCAGGAGGAGCCGACCGAGGAGGCCATCAACCAGACCTCCGTGCTGACCATCGCCCAGCTGCAAGAGGTGGCACGCAACGAGTCGATACTCAAGATCGATCCCGAGACCGACGAGAGCGTGGACGAGCCTACCGCGATGTACAATCGCGACGAGCTGGTGCGGCAGATGTACAAGAAGAAGACCGGCATGGCCAGCTTCGCCACCCTCGAGGTGCTCTTTGGTCCGGATAAGGGGCGCAAGTTCATGATCGCGCCGGGAAGCTATGTGATCGGCCGCAGCAACGACAGCCAGATTCATTTGGACGACCCACGAGTGAGCAGTCACCATGCCCGGCTCGAGGCTGCGGGCAAGCAATTCGGCATTGAGGACCTCAACAGCCTCAACGGCTCGCTGGTCAACAATCGCACAGTGGGCCACAGCGTGCTGGGACATAACGACTCGATCATGCTGGGCAACACCAAGCTGCGCTTTCAGCTGCCGACCAACCTGCGACCCAAACGCGAACGCTCTGAGCCGTTGCCGAGCGTTGAACAACACAGCACGCCGGTGCGCGGAGGTTTGCCCACCTGGCTAAGCGTGCTGCTGCTGTGTTTACTGGCGGCGGGTTTGGTGACGATCGCCGTGGCGATCTTTCGGCTGTTTCCCGGTTAGCCCAACCGATCGAAAGATTTTCTCGACGCCGAGCAGACCGGGCAGCACCAATCCTCAGGCAGTTCCCAAAATTCGGTCTGAAGCGGGATTCCGTTGGCCGGGTCGGCTGCGACCGGATCGTAGAGATAGCCGCAGACCTGACACTCGTAGCGTTCGCTCATACGCCCTATTCCTGCTCAGGCGGCTTGAGCGGGGAGATCGGCCGACATGGAAGATCCTGGCGGCCGATTAGTTTTAAAAAACGTTCGATCAACGCACTGCATTGCTCGTGCGGAAGTTGATTTTTATTTAGCGTTATCATTCCACCGGCAAAGCGTTGATGTCCTCCGGCGTCGCCGCGGCCTTTACTCAGGCGGTATGCGAGCTGTCCGGCGTTGCGATTGTTCTGACTGGTGCGCATGGAAAACATGATTTTGCCGTTGTAATGTCCGCAGGTGAAGCTCCAGCGCATCCCCTCGAGTTTAAGCAGGAAGTCGGCCAGCTCGGAGATCGTATCGGGCCGGGCTACTTCGCCCAGGTCGCTGATTATCACGTCGCGGTAAACCACGGCCTGCTTAATTGCGTCGGCAATGCTGTTCAGGTGTGCGGCCGACATCCGCGGGTGGGTGATCTTCATCAAGGTCCGTTCGCTGATGAATCGGTGCAGCCACTGCATCGCCCGGATGTCGATGGCGTGCTTGTCGCGGCCGATATCGCCCACGTCGGTCAGGATGCCGTAGTACATAGCCGTGGCAATGCGCCGATCGGGTTCGACGCCGGCGTGCTGGAAATAGCCGGTGATGATCGTACAGGTCGAGCCGTGGTCGTTCCGCACGTCGTGGAACGGCAGCCGCAGGGTCTCTTTACGTAGCGGTACGTGGTGGTCGATGGCGATCTGCGCCTTGATCTTCTTGCTCAGCGAGTTGTTGCGGGCGCCCGGCTGGCTGTCGACGATCGCCACCAGCGAGTAGCGCGAGGCCTGCGCCGGGTTGATCGTACGGATATCGATCCGACAGTGCTTGACCATCTGCACGTTCTCGGCCCGGCTGATGATCCCGCCGTACTGGATCGTCGAGTGGATGCGCATAGAGCGCCAGACCAGGTACTTCAACCCGGCTGCAGCGCTGATGGCGTCGGGATCGGGATTGTTATGGGTCATGATCAACAGCCGGCGCCGCGGTCGATGCTTGGCCAGCAGTACGCACAGCTCGTCCCACTTGGTTTTCACGGCCGGAGTCTGTTGGTTTAAGCTCAATCGTTTTTCACAGTTTGGCATATTGGGCAAATATGTTTGATAGTCTATATCAAACTCACGCTTGATTGTCCGCAAATCGATTGATCGCGTTGGACGCTCAGGGCGGACCGCGGAGGATGACGATGATCGACCTGATCGGCTTGGCCGCCAGCCCACGCAAGGGAGGAAACTCCGAGCGACTGCTGGACGAGCTGCTCAACGGCGCTTCGCGAGCCGGGGCCAAGGTGGAAAAAATCAATCTGGCCCAGATCGAGATGCACCCATGCAAGGCCTGCGACCGTTGCCGCCTGGGCGATGACTGTGAGATCCGCGACGAGCTGTACGAGCTGATCCCGCGACTGCGCGACACGCAAACCGTGGTGCTGGCCAGCCCGATTCATTTCTACGCGCTCTCGGCCCACGCACAAATTCTGATCTCGCGCGTGCAGCGGATGTGGTCGCAGAAATATCTGCGCAAGGCCGGCGACCAGGGAACCGGACGCGGCGTGCTGATCGCCGTGGGGGCCACACGCGGACCGCGGCTGTTCGACGGAGTGCTGCACACCGCACGCTACTTCTTTGACCCGTTGAACAAATCGTTCGAACATAAATTGCTGGTCTCGGGCATGGAGGATCCGGACGCTGTCGCGGCCGATTCCGAGCTGCTTACCCAGGCCCAAGAGCTGGGAAGCAGAATTGTCACCCTGCCCAAGCCCGAGCGTGTCAGGCTCGGCCGGGAGTACCGCAACGCCGGAGGCAAATCCGCGGGAGCCAAAGCCGGGCCGCAGATGAGCATCGAGAGCTGGATCGAACTTGCGGTTGAACGCGAGCAGTTCTCAACCGGGCTCTACAACAAGATGTCTCAGCTTTCAGAGGACCGCTCGGGCGAGCAGACCTTTTCCGAGATGTCGCGCATCGAGCGCAACCATTCGGACCGACTCTCCTCAGCTATGGAGATCTCGAACACAGGCGAATATTTGCCTGGAGCGGCTCCGGCCGACATCGGCGACTGGGAGACCGACTCGCCCCAGCCGGCGAATACTTTCACCTCGATCAAACCGGCGATGCTCTGCGCCCTGAAACAGGTGGCAGGCCGACGCAGCCTTTACGTCTGGTTGGCCAAGCAACGGATGGACGGGGTGCTTAGCGAGCTGTGCTCCGTGCTGGCCGACGAGGAATCGCGCCAACAGCGCGTGCTCGAGGAGCTGCTTGTCAGGAATTTCATCCGCTACTGATTCGCGCGATCAGGAGCCGCCGTTCTCCAACCCCGCGGGGCTCGATGCGTTGCTGTCGACGATCTTCCAGCCCAACCCGTCGCGCTCAAAGACCTCGACCGTTACCGTTCCCTTCAAGGTCTGTCCGGCGTAGTCGGACAATCCCTCGGGACGCGGCGCGGGCAGCCTTACGATCGTGCGCGTGTCGGCCACGCCGGTGATCACCAGCTTGTGGTTGCCCTCGATCCCCTCGACGACCCAAATTCCGTCCTGGTAGCTGTGGTTGATCAGATCGCCGTCCTGGCTGCGCAGCTCGTACAACCGATCGCCGCGCAAATAGCCGATCATGTAGCCGCGCAGGGGGATGTCGCCCAGGGGGACGTCGCCGCCGGAAAACGCCAGACAGTCGCCGGCTGTGGCGAAGTTGTTGGCCTGCCCCCAGACGTAGGTGTCGGGAAACTGAGTCCCCCAGTTGTGATCGCCGTAGGCTGTTGCGTCGAAATAGTCTGTGCGCTGTCCGTCGTACTCGATATAGCCGCCGGCGCGGCCGTTGAGCATCCAGACGTCCCAGTTCATCGCCAGGTCCGGCACGTTGGTCAGCGAGCCCATGGCGTTGGTCCAGCGCATCCAGTTGGTGAGCTCGAGCTGCCAGCAGGCGCTGTGCCCGTCAGCCTCGATACAGCCGGACGTACCGCTGAAATCGATCGAGAGTCTATCGGCGATTGAGGCGTCGAAGCGTTCGCTCGAGGCGTTGAAGTCCAACGGATCGAAAAGTTGCATCAAGTAGCTGCCGCGGTTCATATCGGCCAGCAAGGCGTAGGCAGTGCTCCAAGCGCCCGAAGTACGGTTGGGATTGAGCACGGCAATGATCAACAGATGCGAGCTGCCTTGTGCCGGGTCTTTGACGTTGAGGTACCAGCCCTCGAAAAACGGGTCCTGGGCCTGGTCGCCGTGATAGCGCGTGGGATCGTCCGAGCCGGGTTGGTCGTCGTCGTCGTCAAAGGGATTGCCCGGATCTCCCTGGCAGCCGATCCACGTCAGGGAAACCAACAGTATTAAAATTAGAGTTTGGACCGCTACCTTGATCATTGCCCCTGGGCCTTTAGCATTTGGATCATTCGCTGATAGATCATGTCCCAATCCATCCGACGGTGCGGTTGTTCAACGATCAGTACCCGCACCCCTTGGGCCAGCAGCGGCGCGGCCTGTTCCTCGGAAACGCACAGCGCGAGGTGGATGCCGCCCCACTCGCGGGTGGCTTGCGGCTCTGACGAGCGCAGCTTGATGATCGGCAGCTTTGGAAACAGCAGCTCGTCGAGCTCTTTGCGCAGCAGCGCCGGGCATCCGGGGGTCGTGCTGAACAGTACTACGTCGAACTGCCTATCATACTCGAACACCCTGGCCTGGGCTTCGGGCTGGACGTCAGCCATGGTCAGCGAATCGCGCGTACTTGCGCGCGGACGGGGTTTGAGCAGCACGCCCTCGATCAAGATCGCGATCAACGGTCGCTGAGTGCGACGCACGAGAATTACCCCCGTGTCGGTCTGACTATCCCCCTGGGGTCCGCATTCGCAGGTTGCTTGCAGAGAGTGCAGACCGGGCGGCAGAGGGTCGATTATTAGTCTCGCCACGCCTTGGCTGTCGGCTGTGGCCGTAGCGACCGGTTCGGAATCCACGCTGAACTTGACCTGCGAGCCCGGCTGATCCTGGGTGCCGACCAGCGCCGTAAGCTTGACCCCGCGGCTTGGCAGATAAACCCAGTCGATCACCTGCAACTGCTGGCAGCGGCCGATTCTTTGCGGTTGCGGACCGGTATAGCGCGGATGAATTTGGATTTGATCGGACCTGCCCGCACCGAGCTGCGTCAGCATCAAAAGCAGTGCGATGCAGACGAGTAAACGGCGCATCCGGGCCTCGTTCGTTTAGGTTAGGCCATCAGCCTGTCAGTGGTAACGACCGTCGAGGGCTGGAGCGGCAGCTCGGGGCACCATTGCAAGCGCTCGACCAGGAACTTCTCGACCCGCAGGTTGATCATGTCGGGCATCTCGATCGGTCCGGTATGGGTCCCTTCGGGAATGACGATCATCTCCGATCCGGGAATCAGTTTGTTCATCCGTTCGGAGAGCCACATCGGTGTAAACGAGTCGTGTTCCGCGGCTACGATCAGCACCGGGACTTTGATCGTCGGCAGGATCGACTCGGTGCTGTGGCGCGAGGCGTGGTCGAGCATCTTGATGAACACCCGTAGGGAGATCGTCGAGATGTACCGCAAGTAGGGCATGAAGTCTTTCTTGCGCACCATGTGCCCGTTGATCTCGCCGCCGCGCACCGCGATCTGCCAGGCCAGCTCCGTGGGTACGATCCGCTTCCAGATCGCCTCGAACGGTTCGGGGAACAGGGTGATCAACGGATAGAGATACGGGAAGGCCTTTTTCAACTTGGTGTCGTCGTGGAAGGTGTCCAGCGGCCTGCCGTAGGAGCCGCAGACCGGAACCATCGCCAGCACGCGTTCGGGCGCCATCCGCATCATCTCCAGGATCACTTGGCAGCCCATGCTGTGTCCGACGAGCACGGCTTTGTCGATACCATCGTCGTCCATCACCGTGAGCAGATCGCGGCAGCAATCCTCGATCGACAGCAGGTTCTGGTCGGTCGGCGTCTCGCTCTGGCCGTGGCCGCGATAGTGCCATCGCACGATGCGGCAGCGCTCGCGGAAATGTTCGGCCAGATACTTCCAAGCGTAGCCGTCGCAGCCGATGCCGTCGCAGCAGACGATGGCCATGCCCTCGCCCTGGGAAACGTAGTGGATGCGTGTCCCGTCGAAACTCTCGACAAAGGCTTCTTTGTGCCTTCTCACCCTCGCCTCCTCACAGTCCGTTCGCCGCGTCAAACCCTTCGCGCACAGCCTCAAGCACTTTGCGTGCGGCCTTGGCGTCGCCTATCAGGAGTCCCTTTATACCCTTTTGTTCCAGTTGTTTGTACAGTGCGCTCGGCCGCGAGCGATATCCGACCGCGATCACGATCGTCTCGGCGGTCATCTCTTCGGGCTCCATGCCGTCGGATTCGAGCAGCAGTCCGCTCTGCGTCAATCCGACCACTCGCTTATTAACGCGGGTCCGAACACCATAGCGTCGCAGGTCCTTGAGCACGGTCCAGCGCGTGGTTTTGCCGATGTCCGCGCCGATGCGGCCCTGCATTTCGATTAGCGCGATTTTGCGCGAACACTGGTTGAGCAGTTGCTGCACGCGCTCGGGCGATTCAGCCTTCTGTTCGAGCAGGAAGCATGCGGTCTGCGGGTCGATGGTATCGCGGTCAGCCAGGAAAAGCGCTGTCTCGCAACCCACTGCACCGGCGCCGATGATTACCGCGTCGCCGGGCACGATCCGTTTTGAGCTCAGCACGTCGTGGGCCATCAGCACCCTTGCCGGGTCCGCGTCGCGCGCGAACTCGGGTACGATCGGCTCGGCGCCGGTGGCGATGATCACCGCGTCGGGCTGTTCCGCGACGATCTCGTCGATAGTCGCCTCGGTTCCCAGCCGCAGCTCGACATTGCCAAGCTGCGCCAGGGTTTCACGGAAGTAGCGGGTCAGCTCGTTGAACTCCTGGCGTCCCGGGGGCGCGGCAGCCATCGGCAGCAGTCCGCCGAGCTGATCTTCGGATTCAAACAGCACCACCTGGTGCCCGCAAAGTGCGGCCACACGGGCCGCCTCCATGCCTGCCGGGCCGCCGCCCACCACAATCACCTTGCGCTTGTGTTCCGCGGGGCGCAGCTGCACCTGGTGCTCTCGGCCTACCCGGGCGTTGACCATGCAGCCCACGGGCATGCCGGCGAACACCGCGTCAAAGCAGCCCTGGTTGCAGGCGATGCAGTTGCGGATCAATTTGCTTTCGCCGCGGCGCGCTTTATTGGGAAGCTCGGGATCGGCGATCAGCGGCCGGGCCATGCCAATCAGGTCGGCGTGCCCCTGCGCGATGATCCGATCGGCCAACAGCGGGTCGGGAATGCGGTTGCTGGCGACCACCGGTACGTCCAGCGCGCGTTTGACCCCGGAGGCCAGGTAGACGTAGGCACCGCGCGGCACGCTCATCGTGAGTTGCGGCACCCTGGTCTCGTGCCAGCCGCCGGTGACGTTGATGCAGTCGGCTCCGGCCTCTACGTAGAGCTGCGCGACCTGGATCGTCTCGGCGCTGCCCTGCCCGCCTTCCATGAAATCGTTGCCCGCCACACGCACCAGCAACGGATAGTCCGGGCCCAGGGCCTGCCGTACCTGCTGCACGACCTCAATGCCGAAGCGCGCGCGGTTGGCGAACGATCCGCCGTACTCGTCGTCGCGTTGATTGACCAGCGGCGAGAGGAACTGGTTTATTAGGTAGCCGGCCGAGGCGATGATCTCGCAGCAGTCGAAGCCCACATCGCGGGCGCGTAGCGCAGCCGCGACGAACTTGTGCTGAACCTCTGGAATCTCGTCGAGGGTCAGCGCGCGCGGCATCTCGTGGGTGTAGCGGCTGGGCAGAGCCGATGCGCTGATCGACTGCATTCCGGTGAGCATGCTCCACGAGTAGCGTCCGGCGTGGTAGAGCTGAGCGCCGAGCTTGACCTTCTCACCTGCGGACCCCACCTCGCGAACGAAGCGCTCGAGCCCGGGCTCGAAACGCGGCTCGTCCAGGCCGATCAGCATCGGGCCGCCGCCGGCCTTATCGATCGAGCAGCCGCCGACAATCAACAAGCCGGCTCCGCCCGCGGCGCGCTCGGCGTAGAACGCGATCAGCTGGTCGCTGACCTCGCCGCCCATCGTGTAGTTCAGGTGCATCGCCGGCATCACGATGCGGTTGGCAAGGGTCATGCCGTTGATGGTGATCGGCGAAAACAGATGTTTCACAGGGCGTACTCCCATTGGATGATCAGGTGAGAATCGCGAAAAATAGCATAGTGCCCGCGGGTCGGGCAAACCATCGGCAAGCGAGAGGAATACGCCTGATCAGCGTCCGATGATGTAGCGGTGCGGATCGACCTCAGTGCGTAGAATCTCCAGATCCCGCGCTGTGGGAGGCTCAGTCTGTGTAATCTGGGGAGCAGACTTGATCTCGAAGCTGGTGTTGGCCTGGACTTGCTCCATATCGACCCCGGGGTGCAGCGACTCGACCTGCATTCGACAGGTATCGGCGTTGTAGCCCATCACGGCCAGGTCGGTAATCACCTTGTAGGGGCCCGAATCCGGGGGCAGCCCGGCCCGCTCGCGCGCTCCGGGTCCGTCGAGGTAGCCCGGCGTGGTGACGAAGTACATCTTTTCCACAAAGCGCCGCTTGTCGTGGACCGTGAGCACCATGCTGTGCCAGGCCATTGAGGCCAGGTCGTTGGCCCCTCCCGATCCGGGTAGCCGGACCTTTGGGTCGTCGTAGTCGTCGCCGATCATCGTCGAGTTGATATTGCCGTAGGCGTCGATCTGGGCGCCGCCGAGGAAGCAGTAATCGACCATGCCGCGGGCCATGGTGGCCATTACGTCGCGCATCGAGGTGGCCATCAGGCCACGGTAGTAGGTGCGCGAATCGCCGACCGAGACCGGCATCGTCGGCAGGATCGGCGCGACTCCCCCGGCCTCGAACATCATTACGAGATTCGGCGCGTGGGTCTTCTGGGCGAGCATCGCCGCGGCGCACGGAGCACCCGTGCCGATGGTCGCGATCTTGCCGTCTTGCAGAAAGCGCGCGGCTACACAGATCATCAGTTCCATGCTGTTGTACGCGGCCATCACAGCGCCTCCTCGGCCGCTTGGCCGGGCTCGGGTATCAGCAGCTCCTGGCGCTCGAGCTGCGCCATGCGCTCCAATCCGCCGCAGAGCCGTAGGTATTCCTCGAAATCGTTTGTCCCGTAGATGTACTTCTTCACGAATTCGTCCAGCTGCTGTACGTCGCGTTCGGTATCGAGCCACAGCCGGAGGTGGTCCTCGTCGGAAAAGTAGAGGTAGGGCATGTTCGAGGGAAAGGCGCCGTAGGGCACCACGCACACCGCGTCGACGCAGAAGTACGGGATGCAGTTCGATGCCGGCTCGCGACGGATCTCATCGGAGGAGATCAGCCGCTCGGTGGTAAGGATCACGTGTTTCGAGGCCCGGGCCAATGTGTGGTCGGCGATGATGTTGCCGCGGATTCGCGCGTTGCCGTAGATGTCGGCCTCGTGTACGTGGATCACCGCCACGTCCGGGTAGAGCGCCGGAAAGAGCACGATCGGCTTGCCGGTATAGGGGCACTCTACGGTCTTGGCGCCCGAGTGCGCGTTGGTGTCGGTGCCCAGCATCGAGCGCCCGGGTATGAATGGCACGCCCAGGGCCGCTGCCTGATAGCGCCAGTACATGCCCGCGTTGGTCCATTCGCAGACTTTGACCTTGCCGCTCTCGAAATATCTGCGGGAGTTCGGCGATAACCCGCGGGCCTCGAGTCCGATAATATAGGCGATGTCGCAGCGGTCGAAGCACTCGCCAGCGGCCAGAATTTGGCAGTCGTGGGTTGAGGTGTGGCCCGAGAACCCGAGGTTCTTGCGCCCTTGGCGCACGATCTCGTGCAACACGCTGGTGGGAATGCGCACGCCGCCGAATCCGCCCACGGCCAGGTAGTCGCCGTCGTGGATCAATTGCTCGACAGCCTGTTTCACGGGCATTAGTTTGTTGACCAGCCCGCGTTCTTTTTTGCGAAAATGCTCACGAGCGTGGTCGGGATCAGGATCGGTGAACAGGGGGCCCTGCCCCTCGAAAAGCTCTTTCAAGGTCGCCTCCGCAGAAAACTCGAGTTGTGGTCGCCAGCATGTGGCGAGGACCGAAAACAGCAACCAGGATTTAATACAAGTGTAAAATCGGACTGTCAAGGATCGGGCCGACCCTCAGTGCGGGGGGAGGCGCCGAAAATTGTCAGTATCTGCGGGCCTGGATGTACTCCCACAGCGAAAGCGCGATGTAGTAGTCGCTGACCGCACGGACCAGATCAGAGCGCGCGCCGTTGTAGGTGACCTGCGCGTCGAGCAGCTCCAGGTTGCTCGCCATGCCCACCTCGCTACGGCCCTGCATGTTGCGCAGGTTCTCCTCGGCGAAATCGACCTGCTTGCGCGCGGCCTCGAGCTTGCGCAACGCCGTGTCGAGCTGCAGCCTGGCCGCGTAAACCTGCTGGACAAAGCTGCGTTGGAATTGTTGCTGTTCCACCCGTGCCAAATGCAGGTTACGTCGTTCCCTGCCGATGCCGGTCACGCCGCGCAGTCCGGTGAACAGCGGGACCTCGAGCTGCAGCATCGCGGTCCACGACTCGTCGCCGTTGAGGTGCAGGTCGTCGTCCGTGGGCCAGGAATAGTTGTAGGCGAAATTGAGTTTGGGCAGGATCGTGGCCCAAGCGAGCTGGACGTTGCTGCATTGCATCTTCACGCTTTGCTCGATCCCTTTGATCGCCGGATGGTCGGCGATCAGCTCGTCGATCTGTTCGCTCGTGCTTAGCTCGTCGAGCTCGGCGCGTACGGCCTGCTGAAGTTGCGGATCGATTGACAGTTCGAGCTTTGGCATTATGTAGCGCGTCGCCAGGTCGCTGCCAAGCACCTCGGCCAGGGCGATCATCGACAGCTCGTAAGCGGACTCGGCCTCGATCATCGACCCCTCGGCCTGGGCCGCCTGGGCCTCCCAGCGCAGCACGTCGCTACGACTGACCTGCCCTACCTCATACTGCGCCTGGAACAGACGCAAGGTTTCGGTGGCCAGAGCCAGTCCGTCTTGAGACACCTGCTTAAGCGCGGATGCTTGCATCACCTGAAAGTAGGCGGTCTTGGTATCGCGCACCGTTGAGAGCATCTGCTCGTCGTAGGCCAGGTCGCTTTGCTTGGAAGCGGCGCGGGCCAGGCGGATCGCGGCGATCTCGGCTCCGCCGTTGAAGATCGGTTGCACCACCGTGATGTTCGAGCTGTAGTTGTCCTCAAAGGCCGAGGGTTCGAGATTCAGCTCAATGCCAAACGCCTCAGCCATGTCCCCGGATCTTTTAACGCCCTGGTTGGCGTTATCGACCGTCTCAGGGTCCAGTCGGGTGTAGCTGGTATTGAAGCTGGCGTTGGGAAGATAGCCGGCCACTGAGTACCACATCGCCCAGCGCGCTGCCTGCCGTTGGTATTGCGCGCCCTCGAGACCCAGGTTGTGGGCCAGCGAGATCTCGATCGCCTGGGCCAGGGTCAGGGCCGTGGGTTCGGCGTCCGGGGATGCGGACTGTGCGAAAGCCTGCGGCACAGCCAGGACTGAAATCAGGAAAAGTACAATGACGAAATTACGGGGTAGATGCACTCGCGTCTCCTGTCAAAAGCATTTGACAAGTTTGTTGGGCGCGCCGCGTCATGTCAAGGATCGGCCTGTCGGCCGCGATTGACGATTCTCCCGCCGTGGGCTAGCCTCTTTGCGGACAACCGATACCCGAGGCAAAAATGAGGCTTTTTACAGGATTCGTGCTTTTCGCACTGTTAGTTCTGATGTTTCCGGCGATCTCACACGCGTCGCAGATGCCCGACCTGAGCGAACAGGAGCTGGCGCAGATCCAGTCGCGGGTTAAATGCGAGGTGGACTACGGCTTCCCCACGGCCTGTGAAATTATCAAGGGATTCATGCAGGCCGATGTCGTGGATCTGCAACAGATGGCCAACGGCGCGTTGATCGGCCTGAGCTATCGCGTGACCCCCGAGGGTTCGGTGATGAGCCCCGAGCTTGCGGCGCTGGCAATCCACCTGATCGATTCGCCTCCCAGCAGCGCCGAGGGTCAGCGAGTGATCGAGGCCAACATCAGGGCGATCAGCGGCTACAACCTCGATCCCTCGGACATCCAGCGTCCGGTGGCGCAGATGTTCGCCGTAAATGCCGATGACAGCGCAGCACAGGATGCGATCCGCAAGACGCTGCAGGAATTGGCGCTCAACGGCGACTATGACCCGCAGTCGGACCTCGTGCGTTCGCTTCAGATACGATTCGGGATCGACCTTTACCCGGTGTTTTCGACCGGCGGGAAATCAAGCCTGATCGCTCAGGACAACTTGGTGCTCCTGCGCCGCAAGGGCGACTGGATCTACGCGGTGGAGTGCTCCTGGATCACCGGAGCGCGCGCCATCGGACCGCTGTGGATCGCGGCGTTCAAGGTCAAGTAGCCTGAATCCGGTTCGGCCTACCAGTTGTACGGATTCCAGCGCATGGCCACGATCGAGTTGGGCATCTCCATTTTTACGTTGTAGTCGAAGGACCAGCACCGATCATCCATCCGCAGCTCGAGATGCTTGCTTTCCAAACCCATGCCCCAGGCCAGCAGCGAGATTTCTGCGCACTCGTCCAATGCGACGCCGACCGATCCACCGTCGACTTCGATCACGTCCTGGACGTCGAACTCGATGTATTCGAGCACGCTCTTAGCGCGTACCTCGACGCTGTCGCGGTTGAGCCATAGCACGACCTGCAGCATGTCGCCGGACTCCGGCGGCAGATTCCACGGGTCGGTCCCCCAGTAGAAACCGTACTCGCCGTTAGGTACTGAGCCATACTCCTGGAACTTCCACAACCCACTGAGTTCAAAGCCTGCGAGAACGTCGTAATTATCGGCGTACTCTACGTTAACGCTCAGTTGGAGCAATCCCAGCAGGTCGAAGACCTCGGCCTGCCCCGGGGCGATCAGACCGTGTTGATCGAGCAGGTCGAGAAACTCGATGTTGTAGTGGATACCCCGCCTGTTGAATACGGCATTGATCATCAGGTTGTCTTCAAAGGTTGCATGCTCTTTATCCGGATCGATTTGCAAACCAAGATCGTCCGGGGTCTGTGTCGCGTTGGTTGGGCTGTCGACATCAGCCGGTGATTGTGTTTGGGGACCCTCGCCCGCATTGTCGTCATCGCCGCAGGCCGGGCAAAACAATGCCAAAGCAGCGGACAGCAAGATCACGCTCAGCCACTTCATGGTTT
>JAVCCG010000137.1 GCA_030765605.1 Candidatus Alcyoniella australis | reverse complement strand
TCATCAAGATCGTCGTCATCAAGATCATCGTCGTCGTCGTCGTCATCGTCGTCGTCATCGTCGTCGTCGTCGTCATCGTCGTCATCGTCATCGTCGTCGTCGTCGTCATCATCGTCGTCATCATCGTCGTCGTCGTCATCGTCGCCCGAGGGCAGGCAGAGGTCTTGATCCTCGTCGCAGTATTCAAATTCCTCGCACGGGTCGCCGGGCGATATACACTGGTCGATATCCTCGTCGCAGAACTCGACGCCGCTGCAGAACAGGTCGTCGTCGCAGTCGCGCAGCACGCCGATGCAGACTCCGGACTCGCATACGCCGTCCACCGTGCACCACAGATCGTCCTCGCAGGGCACGCCGTCGTTATACGACCAGTAGAACGGCGTGCGCCCCGGATCGCAGATGTAGCATTCGTTGCCCGGCAGCAGCTGGCCCGGCGCGTAGCAGGTCGTGCCGATCTGGCAGCCGGCGCAGGTAAACAGCTCAACGCCGAAGATCGTGTCAGACACTAAGTAGGCGCGATTGACGCCGATCAGCAGGCCCACGACTTGCGAGCCGTCCCAGTACATGGCGAAGTCCAGTCCGCCGAGCAGCCATTCGACCCACGGCGTGTCGATGGTAACTCCGGTGTATTCGCCGGTTGACGGGTTGAATTGGTGGATGAGGTTGGGCGCGGTGGCCGAGACCCAGAGGTATGGTCCGCCTGCGCTGGCCGTGTCCCAGGCCATGCCGAACGAGCTGTAGGAATTGGCAAAGCGACCCAGAACGTTGCCGCTACGGTCGATCTCGAAAATCTCCGAGTTGTACAGTGCGGTCCAAAAATGTCCGGCGTTGGGATCGTAGGCCAGGGCGTGGTTGGGATTCAGCGGTCCGGGGAAACTACCCACGTAGGCGCCGCCGGTGGTAAAGGCGTCGATGTTCTGTCCGGCGCTGGCGTAGAGGAATGAGCCGTCAAAGGCCATGTCCAGCCAACCCCAGGTGGTGAGGTTCGATTGATCGAAAGATGCGACCAGCGCGCCGCTCTGGTCGATCACGTAGACCTTCTTGGGGAGGGTAAAGTTGTTGGCCCCGGTGGCGTAAAAGTAGGGGCTGACGTACTCCACGCTGAGCACGATCGCGTCGCCGGTGATTGCCGAGACGTTGATCTCGAACAACAGATCGCCGAACCCGTCAATGTCAGAATCGGCTGCGAAAGCTGCCGCCGCAGACAACAGTATCGCCAGGACGATGGCGACAACTGGCGTATAAGGCGATCGTATGGGCAAAGAGCCTTCCTGATGAAGTTGGTAAAATTATTATAACACAGGCCGCGCGAGCTGCGGCTGCGGGCTAGCTTGGGAGCACGCTGAACAGCGCGCCGCGGAACGCCTCGAGCAAATCCGGTCCCACGCTGCGGCCGCCGAATCCCAGGCCGTTTTCGTAGATCGTCATCCACAGCGCTGAGCGGTCCTTGGACTCGAACTGGTCGTACTGCTCGTCGAGGTGCACGTAGCCCACGTAGTCGTCGGTCTGCGAGGCCACGCCGATGGTCTGCAATCCGGCCTGTTCGATCATCTGCCGCGCGGCGATCCCCACGGTATGACCCAGGTCCGCGGGAAAGCCGGTGAACACCAGCTCTCCGGCACGCAGCACGGGCACGCGCGTGGCGTGTACGTTGCCCATGCCGCCGTGGCCGAAGCGCCGCAGATAGAGCCGTAGCGGTAGCGCCAGGCGCTCGGCCCAGCGCCGATCGTCGGGAAACAGCCGCGGCGTATGCAGTACGATTTTGGCCTCGCCCGCGGCGAAAGCCACGTCGTTACCCTTGATCGGCCGCTCGTCGGCAGCGGCCGTCTCGACCTGCTCGTGCAGCAGCGAGGAGAGCATACGCAGATGCACGTCCATCTCCATCGGGCCCTCGGGAAACAGCGCGTTGACTCCGCCCACCGGGCCGACGATGAACATCGCGTCAAATCCCTGACGTTCGATCAGCTCGATAAGCGCGCCGGGATAATCGGCCGAGGCTGTGTTGTAGCTGCGAAACCCGACAGCAACCGGATGCGCGCCGAAACAAACCAGGCGCACGTCGCGGCCGCGGGCGCGGCGCGCGGTGAGCACGCCAAGGGTGCGGTCGATGGGACCATCCGCGTGACGGCGGTTGTAGCTCAGCCCCTCGGTCTGCACCTGCCCCAGGCTCAGCTGCGCGGGCTTCAGATCGTCCAGCGCGGCGGCGGCCGACTCGGCGATCCGTTCCACCAGCAGGTCGAAGATCGCTTGACGGTAAGTTCCCATGAACAGTTTGGCCGAAGGCGCAGACCAATATCCACCGCAGGCCGAATGGGTGTGCGTGGCGCTGAGCATCAGACCGATATAACTTTTGCCGGACTGTTGCAGACGCTGTTCAACCGCAAGGCGCAGTTGGTCGGTGATCAGCAGGAGGTCGGTCGAGATCACCAGCGCGGCGTTGCGACCGTCGGATACGGCCAGCGCCCGGGAGTAGAGCGGATCGCGGATCTGCGAGGCCAGGCGCTCGTGGCGATCGCCCATCCCGGCCAACGGGAAGGGCAGCGGCGGAGTGATCTCGCGTTTGGCAAAACCAATGCGCAGTCTGCGGGCCTTGGACTTGCCCCTGAGCTGTGAAACCATGTTGTGCAACCTCCGTGCGGTCGGTATTGTGAGACAGCGGTACAAGGGGGTCAAGAAAAGGCAAAAGCGAACATAGATCGGGGTTGACAATGAATAGCGTTCAGTATATGAATTAAGCTCAAACGCCAACCTCAATTATTAATGCCAGGAGGCGCGATGTACGAAGATCTAAAGGGAAAAACGGCACTGATCAGCGGAGCCGGAAAACGCACGGGCATCGGCTATGCCATTGCCGAGAAGCTCGCTGCCAACGGCGCCAACGTAATCATCGCCGACATCGGCGCAATCGCGGGCGGCGACTTTGCGGTGCGCACCGGCTCGCGCGAGGAGATGGAATCGATCGCCGCCGACCTTGCGCAGCGCTACGGCGTCAAGGGTCTGGCCGTGGACCTCGACGTGACCAACGCGCAGAGCATCGCCAAGATGGTCGAGCAGATCAGTGAGAACTTCGATCAGCTCGACGTGCTGTGCAACAACGCCGGCGCATCGTTCGGCGTGCCCAATTCGGTGGTCTCTTACGACGAGGCCGCTTGGATGAAGACCGTCGACGTCAACCTGCACGGCGTGTTCCGCGTGTCGCGTGCCCTGTTGCCGCTGATGCTGGAAAACGGCGGAAGCATCGTCAACACCGCGTCGCGCGCGGGCAAGGTCCCGCCGCTGCTCAACAGCGCCTACGCCGTGGCCAAGGCCGGGGTGATCATGCTCACCAAGGTGATGGCCAAAGAGCTGGCGCCCGCGGGTTTGCGCGTCAACGCGATTTGTCCCGGACAGATCATGACCGACCTGGAGAAGTGGCGCTTCGGCCTCGAGGCCGACTTTACCGGCGAGAGCGTGGAGCAGCGCGAGCAGGAGATGATCGGCACGATTCCCCTGGGGCGCATCGGCAATCCGGGCGACGTGGGCAACCTGGTTGCGTTCCTGGCCTCGCAGGCTTCATCCTATCTCACCGGCCAGGCGATCAACATCACCGGCGGCCAGTTGATGGAGCTATAGCCGCAAACTAGAAAACACGGCGCGATCTCGCGTCATGAAATAGCAAATCCAGAATTCACAGGAGAGTTCAGATGTCCAAAGTCAGCAGCGCGCAACTCGTGGCCGAGGCCCTGATCAATCGCGGGATCGATACGATCTTCACCCTCAGCGGCGGTCATATCACTCCGATCTACCAACACCTCGAAAACTCGAATGTCACGCTGTTCGATACACGGCACGAGCAGTCCGCGGTGTTCATGGCCGAGGCCTACGGCCGGCTGACGCGCAAACCCGGAACCGCGATGGTCACGGCCGGACCGGGCTTCACCAATACGCTGAGCGCGATTGCCAACGCGCGGATGTCCAACACTCCGCTGGTGCTGATCTCCGGCGCGGTGGGCATCGAGAGTTCCGAGCGCCTCGACCTGCAGGACATCCGTCAGGCGCCGGTGATCGAGTCGATGGTCAAACGCGCCTTTGTCTGCCAGCGTCCCGAGCGCGTTTGCGAGTTCGTGGACATGGCCTACCGCACGGCAGCCAGCGGCCGCCCCGGCCCGGTCTACCTCGAACTGCCGGTGGACGTGCTCAATGCGGAGGTCGACGAAGGTTGCGCCAAGCGCCCCCGGACCGACGTCTGCTCGTGCTACGCCGACGCGGGCAACGCGGCGAAGATGATCGAGATGATCCGCCAGGCCCAGCATCCGATCGTGATCGCGGGCAGCGGCGCCTGGTACGCCGACGCGGCCAAGGAGCTGACCGAGTTCGTCGAGAAGGTCGGAGTGCCGACCATGACCTCGGGTATGGGTCGCGGAACGATCTCCGATACCCATCCGCTGTGTTTTGAGAGCTCGCTGGCGATCCGTCCCGGCGCGGCGATGGTCGCCAACACATCAACCGATTTGGTGATCTTGCTGGGTACGCGGATCAGCCTCTACTACGTGTTCGGCGATGTGTTTCCGCAAGACGCCAAGTTTGTCCAGGTCGACATCGAGCCCGAGGAGATCGGCCGCAACCGTTCGATCGATCTGGGAATCGTCAGCGACGTGCGCGGCCTGCTGGCCGAGTGCAATCGTCAGCTCGACGAATCGGGCGTGGGCAACGAGCTTACGGCCAAGTTCGCGGGTTGGGTTTCTGAGCTGCGCGAAATGCACACCGACATGAAGGAGCAGGCCCAGCCCAACTGGGAAAGCGACGATGTGCCGATCCATCCGTTACGCGTGATGCGCGAGATCAACGACTTCATGGACCGCGATGACGACATCGTGATCGCCGACGGCGGCGACACCCAGGTCTGGATGGGCATGACGCGCACCACCCGCAAACCGGCGCACTACATGGATTCGGGTTTATACGGTTGCTTGGGCGTGGGCCTTCCGTTCGCCAACGCGGCCAAGTACCTCTATCCGGAGAAGCGCGTCTGCCTGGTGATCGGCGACGGATCGGTGGGTTTCAACTTCATGGAGTTTGAGACCGCGATCCGCAAGGGATTGCCCACTGTGGTCGTGATCAACAACGATCTGGGCTGGGGCATGATCCGTCACAGCCAGGTGCTGCGTATCGGTCACGCCATTGACGCGGGCACGCACATCGGCCCGGTGGACTACCACAAGATGGTCGAGGCGCTGGGCGGCAAGGGGCTGTACGTGGATCAGCCCGACGGCATCCGGCCCGCGCTGGAAGAGGCATTCGCCTCGGGCAAGACCGCCTGCATCAACGTGATGGCCGATCCCGAGCCGATCAGCCCCGGCTCCGTGGCCCTGGCCAACCTGGGCAACATGAAGGCCTAGTCATTACGACTTGCTGACCCTTTTTTAAGAGAGGTTGCGGCTATGCCAAGTCGCTACGGTCGGTTTATCAGCATCGATCTGAGCTCGGGCGGCGTCGAACGTTTCGACGTCGACCCGGCTGATCTTAAACTCTATCTAGGCGGTGGCGGTATCGGCGCCAAGCTGTTCATCGACGGCAACGACGACGAGGCGCTGGTGATCGCCAACGGCCTGCTCACCGGTTTTCCCGTGCCCACGGCGTGCAAGACCTCGCTGCTGTTCCGCTCGCCGTTGACCGGCGTGCTCGGCGAATCCAGCGTGGGCGGCAAGTTCG
>JAVCCG010000136.1 GCA_030765605.1 Candidatus Alcyoniella australis | reverse complement strand
TGAGCCGGTGATCGAAAAGATCGTTGCTGCGTATGAGGCACGGCCGTTCGAACGATGATCTGAGGCGCAAGACCTCGAATAGGCGGATGGAGGGAGCTGAAATCATCCTCGCCGGAGGAAAACCAGCAACGATACTTGACTGCCCTCTTTCATAGGCGGCTCCAAGCCGCCCCGGCGAGCCTACACACAAAAATCGATTTATCGATCTTTACCAACCTCCACCATCTTTCGACGCGGAGTGGCACGTTGGATTACGACCAGCGAACTACGCGAGTTTTGTAGCAGCTCTAAGCTGCCGCGAGCTTTGGTGCAGCTCTAAGCTGCCGCGAGTTTTGGTGCTTGTTACTCGGGATGGATCGTGGCTGCGCAGTGTGGGCACTTCTTCTGGTACTTGGGCACTTCGCCCGACCAGCCGCAATCGTCGCAGTGGGTCCAGATAAAGTGGTCGGCCATTCGGCCGCGCGTTTCAGTCGAGCCCACGGCCAGAATGCGTTTGACAACCCAGAGAATCGCCAGCGCGATCAGCGCCAGCGCTGCCAACCAGACCACCTCGACCCAGGTGCGGCCGAAAAGCAACTTCTCAAAATTCAAATAGGGTGTAAGAAAATCCATCTGCTGTGGCTCGAGTCCCGTGTGCGATAGGTCAACCACCATGAATAATCAAGGCTGCGCCACCCTGCGTCAAGCGGTTCGCAATAGTCGGCGAAAACGCTAGAATCAACCGATGGGCAGACGGCGGCAAGACCATTGGGCCAAGCGGGCCAAAACCGAGCACTATCGCGCGCGCAGTGCGTACAAGCTGATGCAGATCGACGACAAGTACAAACTGCTGCGTCCGCAGATGCGCGTGCTCGACCTGGGTTGCGCTCCGGGCTCGTGGCTGCAGGTGGCGGCACAGCGCGTCGGACCCCAGGGGCTGGTGATCGGCCTGGACCTCAACCCGGTGGAACCGGTGGCGATAAACGTAGTGACGATCACGGCCGACGCTCTGGGCGATCTAAAGGAGATCGAATCGATCGAACGGCTGCCCGAGCGCTTCGACATCGTGCTCTCGGACATGGCGCCGAACACCTCGGGCATCAAGGACGCGGATCACTACCGCAGCATGGAGCTGGCTCAGGTCGCGCTGGACCAGGCCTGGCGTCGCGGCGCGGTCGGCTCGTCGCTGGTGATAAAAATCTTTCAGGGGCCGGACATCCAGCAGTTCATCAAGCAGGTCAAGTCGCGCTATAAGCGGGTCTCGGCCCTGCGGCCCGAGACCACGCGCAAGGTCAGCCGCGAGATCTTTATCATTGGCCGCGAACGGCGCAGCGAGACCATCGCGGTGGGGTAAGGCACCTTTGAGGTGCCCACAAAACTCGCGTAGTCCGATGGTCGTAATGCCACGGCCCACCCCGCGGCGGCTCGAAGCCGCCCCCGCGAGCGCCTACCCAATGTTGTTAATTCCCCCGCCCTACCTCAGCTGCTGTGCGAGGTAGTCCGAAACGCGTTGTGCGAGCCAATCTTCGCAGCCGACCCAGAAGTGATCCGCACCCGGGCAGATCTCGAAGCGCACATTGTCCAGGGGCTTTGCCTGTTCGGCCAGGGACTGGTGATCCGCGTAATCGTCGCCATCGCCGACCAGCACCAGCAATTGCCGCGCCGCGTCAAAGGTGTAGAAATCCAGGTCGAGCACCGTGGGGGGACTGACCGCCACCACGGCTCGCAGGTCCGGGATTGCGGGCGACTCCAGGGCCGCAAGCGCCACTGCCGCGCCGAAGCTGTACCCCAACAGCAGCAGCGGAGCGTCGGGCAGCTTGGCAGTGGCAAAGTCCAGGGCGGCGAGCAGGTCGTGCGTCTCGCCGCGACCGTTGTCGCAGGCCCCCTCCGAGCGCCCTGCCCCGCGGAAGTTAAAGCGCAGCCAGCCGCAGTCCAGATCGGCCAGGGTGCGGCACAGGGCGTGGACCACGTTGTTGTCCATCGAGCCGCCGAACAGGGTATGGGGATGGCAGACCACGCCGATGGCCCGCGCGTTTTCCGGCAGTCCCAGCCGACCCTCGAGGGTCGGACCCCGGCCCTGAATCAGTACGTGTTTTTCGGATCGTTCGACGCTCATCGGGCCGAACCGCAGTGAGTCCGCTATTGGGCGGAGGCCGGCGCGTAGACCCCGAGCTCGCTCGAATCGATCCAGCCCAGCTCGTGGGCTGTGTACGGTCCGACCGCCAACTGGTCCAGCGAGTGCAAAATGTCGACCTTGTACTGCTGGTTGGCGATGTACGGCGCCATCAGCTCGGCCATGGTCTGCGGGTAGCGCTGGGACTTGGCCGGTTCGGGCAGGCCCTCGGGGAACTTGGGATGCCCGTGCTCGTTGAGGTGCACGTCGGCGCCCATTACGTGCCCCATGCAGTAGCCCACGGAGCTGATGTGGAAATCGATGGTGCGCTGGGTGTTCAGCGGCCACATCACGAAGTCGGTATCGCGGCTCCAGTAGCACAGGTTCTCGACGTAGTCGCGGGTTTCGATGGTCTTGGTGTAGAAATAAACATAGACCAGCACGTCGAAGTCGCCCACCGGCACGCCGTGCTGCAGCGCCACCTCGTGTAAGAATTTGTTGAAGGTGCTGTCGTCACGCGCCTCGCGCCAGGACCACGAGCCCGATTGCAGCGGGATCGGCGGCAGGTTGCTCACCTCGTAGAGGCCGAAGATCTTGAGTTCCATGAAGTCGTTGTATTTGCGCGACCAGCGCTCGTACTCCTTTTGGAACCAGCCGTCGAGATCGACCAGCGCGTGGCGTTCGGCCGAGTAGTAGCGCTCGGGGCTGGCCGAGGTGCTCAAGCCGTTGAACATCATCGCGCTCTCCGGGCCGCTGCGCTCGGTCAGGCAGATCACGGCCACCCGCCAGTGGTCCTTGTGCATCATGGTGAACAAGGCCCGGCGGCTGGTGAAGAACGCCGCGGCGAGGATCACCAGCGTCAGTACGCTGATCGTCCAGATCAGTTTGCGGCGGAATTTGTGGCGATCCCAATGCTCGATGCAGAACAGTTTGCCCTTGCTGTTGATCAGCTCGATTTCGCAGATGTATTCGTCGCAGACCTTGCACTTGGAGCGCGCCCTGTTATGCGGGTGGAACGCGCAGTAGCGGTGCAGCGGACCCATCGGCAGGACTTCGACCTCGGCCCCGACGTCGAGCAGCTTCTCGGCGAAGGCCTCGGCCGCTGCCACGGGAACGCCCGAGAGCAGCTCCTGCGGCAGATCTTCGAGCATGCCGCCGGCCTCCTCGAACGGAATTTTCAGCTCCCGTGCGAGGGTCTTAATTACGCTATATTTGTCCTGGTCCCGAGGGATCGAGACCATTACGACCTTACTGCGATCTATATGTTCGGCTTGCTTTTCGGACAACCCGCGCCTCCGTGTCGATGCCGTCGATCCGCATCCTGCGGACCGACATTACTTACCACAGCGTCGGCAAAATGGGTAGCCGGGCCGACTCTGGCGGAGAGGAGGGGATTCGAACCCCTGGTACGCTTTTGACGTACACACGATTTCCAGTCGTGCACCTTCGGCCAACTCGGTCACCTCTCCGTCTCAACGCTGCAAAGAACGCGACCGACAGGCGGTCTTGCACAGAACGGCACACGGGGCGAATTACGCCCCGAGCGCTGTATGCTGTTCCGTGAAATCGTTTGGCGGAGAGAGAGGGATTCGAACCCCCGGTACGGTAAACCGTACAGATGATTTCGAGTCACCCGCCTTCGACCACTCGGCCATCTCTCCGCGGCCGACTTCCGAAAAAACTATTTACACTATAGCGCGTCTGGATTCAAAGAATTTCTTCAATAAAGCGGCCGCCTGCTCGGCGCGTACGCCGCCGACGACCTGCAATCGATGGTTTAGCCGCGGATCGTCGCAGATCCGGTAGAGGCTGGAGCAGGCCCCGGCCTTGGGATCGTCGCAGCCGTAGATCACGCGGCTCACGCGGGCGTTGACCAGCGCGCCGGCGCACATCGGACACGGCTCGCAGGTGACGTAGAGCTGCGTTGAGACCAACCGCCAGGATTGTAGTTTTTGTGCAGCCCGGCGCAAAGCCACGATCTCGGCATGTGCCGTGGGGTCGTGCTGGGTCTCGCGCAGGTTGTATGCCGCGGCCAGCAGCTCGTCGTCTTTCACCAGCACCGCGCCGATGGGAACCTCGCCGCGCTCGAATGCCAGCTGCGCCTGCTCCAACGCCAGGTCCATCCAGCGCAGATCGCGCTGCGAGGCCTCAGCCATTCCAGCGCCCGCGATAGCGGTTGCGCCGTCCGGGGAACATCACGGCCTGAATCGCGCCCTCGGGGCAGAGGTTGTAGCAGCCGCAGCAGCCGATGCAGCCCTCGTGGAAAATCGGCCCGCTCTGGCCCATCTCGATGCAGCTTGCGGGGCAGCGTTTGACGCACTCGCCGCAGCGCGTGCAGCGGTCGTAGTCGCAGCTGCGGCGGCCGATGGTGCGCTCGACATCGCCGAACGGCGCTGCAAGGGACATGTAGTAAAACAGGTCTCGGTTAAACGGAAAGTCCAGGCCCGCGAAGCCCACCGGATCGTCGACGAACTGTTCGTAGCTTTGCAGCACCCGGTCGGCAAAGGCCGCGGCCGTGTCCAGGTCGTGCTCGTCCGGATGCCCCTTGGCCGGCACGCGGAAGCGACTGCGCAACCAGGGGTACGACTCCTCGCCGAGGCATTTATGAGCCGCAAGCACCTTGGCGCGACGCTTGGCCAGCTTGTCGCGCATGTACTTCAACGTGTTGCCCGGATCGCCGCTGTAGGTCACGAACAGAAACGCGGGCTTGACGAACAGGTCGGGCATTTGCTCGAGGATATTCTCGATCACCTCGGCGTGCTTCCAGACGTAGACCGCGCTGCCGATCCCGAGCAGATCGCAGTCCGCGGCCAGCTCGGGGTTGAAATCTTTGGCCGGGTGCAGCTCGACCTGATGGTCGTGACTGTGAAACCCCGCGGCGATCGATTTGGCGACCAGGTGGGTGTTGCCGTGTGAGCTGTGATAGACGATGCGAATTTTCATCAGCTGCCTCGAGGGTTACCGGTGCGTCCTCAGGGGATGGGTACTTGCAGCAGCGTCAGGCGGATCAGCGGCTGCTGCGCCGGATCGCGGCGATCGATAGTCGGCGTGACGTTGTACTTGTCGTGCACGTAATCGATGTATTCGCGCTCGGCCTTGCTGGGGCGCGCGCGGAGCACGATCGCCGGCGTGATCAAGCCCAGGCCGACCACCGCACCGCCGACCAGCGCGATCTGTCCAGCGCTGTCCGGGATGTTGAGCATCTTCGAGCTCATGCCCAGAGCCGTTCCCGTGGCGAGCACGGTAGCGCCGCAGAGGAACAGGATGTTCGAGGTTCTCCGGCGCTTGTGCTTCTTGTTGTAGGCCAGGTGAAACAGTCGCCGCAGTTCCTCATCGTTCTCCATGGTCTGCTTCAACTCGTCGTCATCGAGAAACCAGAAGCGCGGGTCGGGCGCGGTTCCCGCGGCGCGCGCCAGCAGCGGTCCGCCGTAAGCCAGTTGCAGCTGGAGATCAGCGTAGGCCTGGTCGTCCCGGTCCTGATCCTCGGCAGCGAACGCCATCTGGCCGGGCAGGCATAACGCCGCGACCAGCAACGCCAACATCACGAGCTTCGAAGCTTTGATTGGGGCCATTTATCACCTTCCTCGCAGTGCGGAAAGCCACACTAGCCCACGCGATACCAGGGGTCAATCAGCGCAGATTACGGGTAGTGTCTCAGCTTGAATCATCATTTTCCCGCGTCGCTTTTTGTTCGTCGATCAACCGAACGATGTCGGACATTTCCCAAAGGCGGTCGGTCACGCCCGCGGCCATCGCTGGGGAAACCCGAAGCGTCTTGTGGATTCGAACGAAGTTGTAGAAAACGAAGTACAACGCGAGCGCGTGGCAGTGGTTTTCGACCTTTTTCGAAAAGGCATTCGTCAAGCGCGTGAACCGTCGATTGCCCATTCGGATCGACAAGTTCTGACGTTCTACGTAGCTTGTGGAGACGTGCCTTTCGTCTGGATTGCCAGTGATCGCGTGCTTATCGGTCCCTGTACATTTTGCGGGGCTATAGCGTGCCTCTCCAGCCCGCTCAGCATCGTAGTGTTTTATCAGCATGGCGTAGTCGACATCTGCCCCGAAGACCCCTTGGATGGCTTGAAGGTAGACCCTCTGGCCGTCTGTGGTTAGTTGAACTCGACTGGCAAGCCGCGAAGCGAGGTCTTGTACGAATTGCGTTGCCGTTGCACCGTCGCGGTTCCCAACGAGCCAAGAGACTATCAATTTCGAGTCGGCGTCGATCGCTGTCCAGGTCCATGCGTCGCCTACCCCATCGGGATCGCCTTTTTCTTTGCGGACGTTCTTTTGCTTCTTCCCGACGAACGACCAAATCTCATCGCACTGGATTCGCTCGCTGGTCACACCGTGAACCGTTTTGTCGTGAAACGCGGCGCAGGCCGTTCCAGCGTCGACAAGGAGTTTAGTGACCGTGTTGATCGATACGCCAACGATCCTGGAAACGCTGCGCATCGACGATCCCTCACAGAGCATGTGGAGGATCTGAGCTCTCTTCTCGAAAGGCAATCTGTTCATGCCTTTATAATATGAACTTTATGCTTGAGTGTCAAGCATTTACTTCAGGTTCTGGCCTATGGGGCCAAATAAGGGTTGACAGAGCAATAATCCAGTCGCTCTTTCTATTTCGGGAATCTAATTACTTGCCCCCCGTTTTCGTTGTTTTCCCCATCCGCACGGATTTGTTTTTGCATCATCTTCGGGCGCAATAGAGAAACCTGACCCTGAGTTTTCGAAAGCGATCCATATGGCAGACCAGCGATTTCCTCAATAATAGAATCGCCTAACCCGATCGAAGATACGATGGAATCTCTACTCTGGATGCCTTCTTCGATCAGCATTTCAATTCCCTGCCGCAGAATATTTGGTTTCTCTGGCGGCAGTTCGTCATCTAGCGGTTCTTTTTTCTTCCATTTCCGGCGCGCTAAGTTTCTCCAGAGAACAGTTGCTCGATCCGCGTCAATCAGGCCCAAGTCTCGCGAACGAATAATCATCATGGCAATAGAGCACTTCCAGCGGCTTTTCATCGAACGGAATAGGTCTAGGTCTGCAAACACGAATTCATCCACAAACGCTTTTGCAGGGATCATAAACGCCGCGGCAAAGCGGTGAGCCTGTTTTTCCATCAAATCAAAGTAGCGCTTCTCTTTCTGTTTCTGAAGCGGCACATTCCGATGCAAGATCCAATGGCCTTTTTCGTGACATGCATCAAACCTCAACCGAACGGCGGACGTCTTTTCGGCTCCGAGAATAAGAATAGGTCGAGGCCGGTCTGGTCTAACAACTGAAAGAGCGTCCAGACGATCGGAAAGGAGCGGGATTTTCACGACGATTCCGCCCATCGCTTCGATTGCTTGTACGACATTTCCAATCGGCCCATCTCCAAGGCCCCAAGCCTCTCTTGTCTTATTAGCCAACTCTTCAATGTCGGCAAAGCTGATTCGAAATGGATCGGCTGGTACGTCGAATACGGGAAATCGATTGGGCGGAAAGTCCAAGTGCATCTCAAGATAGTCAACGACTTCTTGAGACCAGTCAGCGAATGTCGAAGCCCGTTCTCTCGCTCGTTGCGTAGCAGCGGTCATCGAACGAAAGAAGATCGTTCGCTTCGAATCGTCGTCGATGGGATTGAAAAAAAATTCTCTAGGAATACGCAGAATCGCCGTCAGAGTAGATAGGTTGTTTTCAGTAGGTGTGCTACGTCCACTCTCGTATGCGTAAATCGATTGCGGTGAAATACCCGCCATCCCCGCAAGAGAATATACGGTCACATCGCGAGCAAGACGAATTTGGCGCAACCGTTCGCCGATAAACCCCGGTGTCGAGCGACCACGCAACTGTTAGCCCTCCGAGATAGCGACGTTCCGTTTCGGAGTAGTACGGGCTACCGGGATGGATTCCTCGGCCGTCTTCTGTTCGTACTTTGCTACCACGTCTGGAAAGAGTTCCTTGAGACTGACCTCAGCGATCGCATGACGGAATTTCACATCTGGCACCTGCAACAGAATCCACTCCGGCATATCGTTGAGATTCTCCTTCGACCTACACGATCCGCATGAGCCGAAGTTGAGGACGACGTAGATTGGGCTGTCCGAGTCCGCATCGTTCTTATCAAATAAACTGAGTTGGTTCGATTGGCTCAGGTCCAAACGGTAAACCGCCTTTTTCGGGATTGCCCGATTACGGGAAGCAGCGACCGTGAGAATGCAGCGACCAGAACGAACTTCGTAGTGCGTGGACGAACCAGTTGCGTTCTTCGCTTTCTCCCCGATGACATCAGGCGTCGATTCGACGAGCGGGAGCAATAGGGACTCGATCAGTCCCCAACGATTCTGCCCCGCCATATGCGGGCGCACGTGATCCGAAAACTGGTCCTCGCACGCGATTTCACGGCTTCGCTTCGTAGCCTCGTACGCAATCACGGTCAGACCCTTGAGAAACTGAGTTGAAAAACTACCGAGGATTAACTCTCGCGCGGATTCCTTGGTGACCAGCATGGATGTTCCTTTCGCTCTGCCAAACTTAACTCGAAACTCCAGTTTCTATCTTCGTCGATTATGGCTATATTTGTCAAGCGAAAAGGGCAGATTGGCGATATTTTTTTACTGATAGGCGTAACATATTGGGAACATGTTACCTTTTCACTTTTGACCATCGGGAAACGGCTGCCTTCCGCGCAATCTCAGCCCGTTGTTCTGGCGAGAGTTTCTTTGCGCGCGCCTTTCCACCTTTCTTGCCTCCCTTGCTGGCGTACTCCTTGCCTTCGAGGCCGGAGTCGTCTTCAACTTCGCCGGTGGCAATCTTGGCGACTTTGATTGCAGCGCCAATCACGTCCCCTGGTCGCTTCTGTCCTTTGGGTCCTTTAGGCATGGCTCTATTTTAGCATGGGACCATATGCCGACATAGAGCCGAGAAATTCAAACTGAGGCACTACCAGATTACGGCACCTCGACCAGGTCGATCAGGTAGTCGATCGACTCGGTCGACTGCTCGTCCTTGGGCCTGAAATGCACCTCGAGCAGCGCGTTGCGGGGCTGATCTTTCCAGGCGCGACCCACGTCGAACCACCAGACATCGATGGTGCGCCGGTCGTCGACCAGGGTCGTGCGACGATCCAGGCCCGTGAGTGCGGCGCGCGCATCGCCCACCCTCAGGCTGACCCGCGGCGAGGCGTTGGAATCAAAGCAGAGCACCACGCCCACGCGCGAGAAAGGCGCAGCGTCGGGATCAAGCGGCAGGTTGATGCGATGGAAGTTGCGTTGCGGTGTGTGCAGGGTCAGCGGCGTGTGCAGCCGCGGCAGCGGCACGATCAGCCTGTTGACCAGCTCCAGCTCGGGCGCGGACCGCACTTGGGCCAGCTCCAGACCGGCCGCGCCCAGGTCGAAAACCGTGTCGCGCTCGATCAATGTAAAACCGCGCACCCGCGCGAGCACGTGGTCCTGCGCAGCTTGGCGCAACGAGGGTCCAAGCACGGTCAGCGGCTTGCGGCAGGCGTCGGCCACCGGCGGCATCCAGGGACTGAGCTGCGGCAAGTAGAGGTGCAGCAAATCGAGCTGCGCGCCGTGTACGCACGAACCGTCGATACCGGTCACAGCCCCGGCCCGGCCCAGCTCGTCCGCCAGCCCTTGCAGCGTACGCACATCCACCAGCTCCAACGCGTCGGCCAGCTGTGGGTCGTCGCGCTGTGTGCGTTGCAGAAAGTCCAGATGCCCCAGCAGGTGGAAACCCAGCAGCAGCGCGAAGCAATGAACGCCGAGCACAGCGGCCAGGCCTGCGCTGGCGGTGCGTTGCGCGCGCACGCGCGGCGCGCCAGAGCCCATCAGCAGGCTGGCCAGTCGCGGCCGCGCCACCTGGAACAGCCGCACCACAAGCAGCGCCTGGGCCGGATAGGTCACGGCCAGATAGTGCACCATCAGCCGCGGCTCGAACGCCACCACACCCAGGTGTCCGCACAGCAGCCACAGCCCGATCCAGAGGTCGAACAGCGCCAATCCGCGCCCGCCCTGCGCGCGCCACAGCCTTGGAATTGCGCTTAGCGCCAGCGCCAGCGCCAGCAGCAGGCTGGGCAGCAGCTGATTGCCCATCAGCCGGTTGGTGGCCCACAACGCGGCCAACGCGTCGGCCACGCCCGTGCGGCCGATCTGAACGACCGCAAGCTGCCCCAGCCGCCGCGGAACCTCCACACCGGTGGTGAACGAGAAGGCGTAGAGCAACCCGGCCATCGCCAGTCCGGCGGCGATCAACACTCCGACCAATATCGGCCAACGGCGGCGCGGCCAAGCCAGCAGCACCGGCAGCGCAAATGCCGGCAGCACCAGAATCGGCGTGAAGTTGATCTGCAGCAATATAAGCCAGCTCAGCGCCCACAGCGCCAGATGTCCCAACCGTAGCGAGCGTGCGTTGCTGCGCGCCAGCAGCGCGGACTGGGTCCAGGCCGCGAGGATCAGGAACGGCACTGCCACGCGGTTGTTGTCCAGCTCGTGGCTCGTCAGAAAATACAGCGGCCCCAAGGCGTAGATCGCCGCGGCCCACAGCCCGCCTTGCGCGCCCAGAAAGCGCCGCGCTGCGGCGTACACGCCGAGTACGGCCAGGGCCGAGATGATCAGCGTGGCCAACATCGAACCGTAGAACGTCGGACACAGCGCCGAGGCCAAGGCGAGGTAGATAAAGATCAGCGGGCCGCCGGAGAGCGGCGATTCGTGTACGCGCACGCCGGTGAGCGACAGCGTGTGTTCGCTGAGCAGCTGATGCACGCCCATGGCCAGCTTGAGCTCGTGCAAATCGATGGGGTTGTGCAGCCCGGCCCACAGCCGCAGGGCCAGCGAGACGCAGACCAGGGCGATCAGCGCGGCCAGGCGGCCGCGGCTCAGGCGCGTGCTACGCGAGTCACCCGCCATCTTCCGCAGGCCCGAGCCGGATCGGATATTCCCGTTCGCCGATGCAGATCACGAAACGTTGCGGGGCGTTGCGGTCGGGCTGTACGTGCTGCGCCGCCTGCACGTGGGCCGAACGCACGAAGCGCGCGGCCAGTCCGCGGTCAGCAAGCACGCCGTAGAGCGCGCCCTGGGGCCCGATCCACAGCGAATCGGGCCGCAGCTCGTCGCGCAGCCCGTCGTTGGTGATGCACAGCGGCCGGCCGTGCTCGAGGCCGAAGCTGGTGATCAGCAGCGGCACGTCCTCAACGTCGACCGGCGCCGACTCGTTGCCGACCTCGATCACGTATCCGCCGTCGGGCAAACGCCGCAGGCTGCGCAGAAAAAGCTCGATGGTGCGGGCGTGGGTAATCTTGACGCCCTCGTGGTACAGGTCGCCTTGGCCATCGATCTTGATCGATTGGACGGTCGGGCCGTTCAGCTCGTCCACGGCGCTTCCTCCGGGATTGTATGCCTAGGTGTCCACCGAAGCTGCCGCAGCATCATAGTCCGGGCTATGCGATTTTGAGGCGCTTGAACGTGCTCAGCACCTTTTTCAGCGGCATCCTCGGTTCGAACAGCCTGGGGCCGCACAGCGCCTCACCCACGCCCAGGTACATCGCCGCGACCGCCTCCAGCGCCTCTTGGGACAAGCGTTGCGGCACGGTCCCCAGCTCGTCGGAGCAGATCGCGGCCAACGACTTATCGACCTTGCGCGAGAGCGTCTTGGCCTTGGACATCGCCTGGAGGAACTGCGGGTCAAAGCGCTTGTACCACTGGCGCAACGGCTCCTTGCTGATCTGCACTCCGCGCGTGGTCAGCCGCAGCTCGTCGGGGGTAATCGCGTCGCCGAGCTTAAGCGCACCGGACTTGATGAACTCGAACTTGCCGTCCCACAGTTTGAAGCCCGCCGTACTGAACAGCCCCGTGAGCAGCAGCGCCAGCAACAGGGCCGTGTCGATCAACTCGACGAACTCGACGTTGGACAGGCCGCTGAAGTTCAGCGCGGTCTCGCTGTTTAGGAAACGGTCCGCGGGCTCGAGCTTGGAAAACAGCTCGATCAGCGGCCGCCGCAGGGTCGCGCCCTCGAGCGGCACGCGCTTGAGTCCCAGATCGGCCACGTATTCCGGGTTGTCCGCCAGTCGGTCCAGCAGGCTCGATCCGCGCGGCACGCCGAAACGGAAGACCACCTCCAGCGGCACGAGGAAGTTATCCAGGCCCTCGTAAATCGCGTTGTAGTTGTAGATCCGACCTCCGCCTAAATCCATGCTGCGCGGGCGCACGATGTTGACCGCCTCGACTTCCATCAGCGCGCTGGGTCGTGAAAGCTCGCGGGTCTGCACCACGCGGCCGTCGGTGTCGACCATCCCGCGGTAGTGCGTATTCATGCCATCGCGCTTGAGGCGCTTCAGGGCCGCGCCGCGGGCCAGCCGCTCGCGCAACGCGCGGTCGCGCACGCGTTCGAGTAGCCCTTCCTTGAGCGCCTTGCGCCACAGCGCAGGCCGGGCCACCTGCTCGAACAGCCAGCCGCTGAGCGTGGCCATCGCCGCGCCCTTGCCCGGAATCGCGTCGGGCATCTTGCCGTAATCAAAGACGCTGAAGTCGTCGGTATAGGCGAAACGCAGCACTCCCGGACCGCTTTGCGTGGGCGGTTTCACCAGGTACAGATCTTTTACCGATCCGCTGTAGATCAGCTTGCTCTTGGCCATGCGTGCTCTCCTGATATGTGGGAGCGCAAGTCTAACAACTAGATAGACCACGATCAATCGAGCCGATCTTTGCCGGGGTTGACGATCATCGGCCCGCCCTCTATCTTCAGATTCGACGGTGTAACCAAAAAAATATCGGGGGATACCCAGTGAGCTCAAATAAGAGTTCAGTGCCGATAGTCGCACGGGGCGAGGCGCCGCTGCTGCAGCCGATCGATATCGACGGCATGCGCGATCATTTCCGCGCCAAGTCCAAGGCGCTGGTCGATAAGCGGATGACCGAGGAGCAGGCCATCGAGCGCTTCGTGCATAGCGGCGACTACCTGGGCATCGAGCTCTACGGCACGGTGCGCTGCCCGATGTCGCTAACCCGCGCGTTGGTGCGATCAAGCGTCGAGGGTCTGCGCATGGCCGGCCAAGGCGTGCACGAGGCCGACCTGCTGATCGCCAGCGGCAAGTTCGAGGCGATCGACGTGACCTACATCGGCCAGGAGGTCTACGGCGTGTCCAGCGTGCTGCGCCGCGCCGTGGAGTCCGGCCAGATCAAGCGCGTGGTCGAGTGGAGCAACGGCGCCATCAGCTGGCGCTTCAAGGCCGCGGCCATGGGCGTGCCGTTCATCCCGGCACGGGTAATGCTCGGCTCGGACACCTTCAAGTATTCGGCGGCCCAGGCAATCCAGTGCCCGTTCACCGGCCAGACGATCTGCCTACTGCCCGCGCTGTTTCTGGACGTGGGAATGATCCACGTCAGCCGCGCGGACAAGTACGGCAACTGCCAGATCGACGGAGTCAGCGGCTTCGCCGGTGAGATGGCGCGCGCCTCCAAACGCCTGCTGATCAGCGCCGAGCAGATCGTGGACGAGGACCAGATCCGCGAGCGGCCCGACCGCACCCTGATCCCCTATTACATGGTCGACGCCGTGGTCGAAGCGCCCTTCGGCTCGTGGCCCGGCGAGATGGCCGGCGCATACGAACGCGACGAGGAGCACTATCGAATGTTCGTCAAGGCCACTAAAAGCGCCGAGGCCACCCAGGACTACATGCGCCAATGGGTCTACGGCCTGCCCGATCACGCCGCGCTGCTCGAAAAGGTCGGCACGCAACGGCTCGAAGCGCTGCGCATCGACCGCGGAGATGCGTCATGAGCACCGATTACAAACCCAGCGAGCTGCTGATCTGTCTGGCCTCGCGCCTGATGGAGGACGGCTCCACCGCGTTCATCGGCACCGGCGTGCCGATGCTCGCCGCGTCGCTGGCGCAGAAGACCCACGCGCCGAGCCTGGTGCCGGTGTTCGAGTTCGGCGGCACCGGCGCGCAGCTCGACAAACTGCCGCTGGCAGTGGGCGACATGCGCACCTTCCACCGCGCAGTGGCCGCCTCGGGAATCTGCGACATCATGGAAACCAGCCAGCGCGGATTTATCGAATACGGCTTTCTCGGCGGCGCGCAGATCGACCCCTACGGCAACCTCAACACCACGGTGATCGGTCCGGACCACGCCCATCCCAAGGTGCGCCTGCCCGGGTCGGGCGGAGCCAACGACGTGGCCAGCCTCTGCTGGCGAATCATCGCCATCATGCGTCACGACAAGCACCGCTTCGTCGAGAGGGTCGACTTCAACACCTCGCCCGGATATATCGACGGCCCCGGAGCGCGCGAGCGCGCGGGACTGCCGCGCGGCACCGGACCCTATCGCGTGGTAACCAGCTTGGGAGTGATGGGCTACGACGAAGCGACCTGCCGCATGAAGCTGCTGGCGCTCAATCCCGGAGTGACCGTCGAGCAGGTGCTGGACAACACCGGGTTCGACCTGCCCGTGGCCGACGAGCTACAGGTCAATCCGCCGCCCACCGACCACGAGCTGCAACTGCTGCGCGAGCAGATCGATCCCGACGGGCTCTACCGCTAGGGCGGCTTCGAGCCGCAGCATGGCTCGCGTAGTTCGCTGGACGTTAACCAACGATCCTTTCCGCGCCCGGCAGCTTAGAGGCGGCTTCGAGGCACCTTGGAGGTGCACCAAAACTCGCGGCAGCTTTGAGCTGTATTAAAACTCGCGTAGTTCGCTGGTCGTTAACCAACGAACCGCTCCGCGCCCTATACACAAAGATCGTTTTTACGATCTTCCCCCACCTTCTTTCGACGCGGGGAGGCCCGTGGCATTACGATCAGAGAAGTGTGCGAGTTTTGCCGCGCAGCTCAAAGCTGCCGCTAGAAATGCCGGTCGGCCAGGGCCTGGCGATAGACCTCTTCGTAGCGTTTGGCTGAGCGCTTCCAGGAGAAGTCCGCGGCCATCGCGTTGTCGATCAGCTTCCTGAAGTGGACGCGCTTGCGATAAAAGCCCGTGGCGCGCCTTACCGCCTCGACCAACGCCTGGGCTGAATACTCCTCGAACTTGAACCCAGTGCCGCGTCCGGTTTGCGGGTCGTACTCGCGCACCGTGTCGTCCAGTCCGCCGGTGGCGCGTACGATTGGGATCGTGCCGTAACGCATACTGTAAAGCTGGTTAAGGCCGCAGGGTTCGTATCGGCTGGGCATCAGGAAGTAGTCGGATCCGGCCTCGATCTTGTGCGCCACCGCTTCATCAAATGCGATGCGCACGCCCACGTGGTCGGGATGACGCTTGGCAAGCTTGGCGAACAGCCGGTTGTACTGCTCCTCGCCCTTGCCCAGCACCACCAGGCCCAGGTCGAGCTTGACCAGCTCGTCGATTGCCTCGGCCAAAATGTCGCAACCCTTTTGCTCGGCCAGGCGCGTGACCATGCCGATCAGAGGCCGCGCAGTCAGTCGCTGGGGCAGACCGAACTCGTCGAGCAGATCGGCCTTGCAACGCTTTTTGCCCACGGTCTTGGAGCGCGTGTAGTTCGAGGCGATGTACGGGTCGTGGTTGGGCGACCATTGGTCGTAATCCACGCCGTTGACAATCCCGCGCAGCGCGTCGCCGTGCTTGCGCAGAATGCCGTCCATTCCCATGCCCAGCTCTTCGCTCTGGATCTCCTTGGCGTAGCGTCGGCTGACCGTGGTGATCATTTGGCTATAGACAATGCCCGCCTTGAGTAGGCTGAGTTTGCCGTGGTACTCCACGCCGTCGATCTGCCAGGTCTCCGGCGGCAGTCCGAACAGCTCGAGGTTCTCGTAAGGGAACAATCCCTGGTAGCCCAGGTTGTGGATCGTGAACACCGAGGAGATATGGCGGCAGCGCGAATCAAGCGCCGACGCGTAGGTCAGCAGCGCCGGGATCAGGCCGGTGGGCCAGTCGTGGCAGTGGATCACGTCGGGGATGTAGTCGAACTCGCGGCAGTACTCGAGCACCATCTTGGCGAAAAATGCGAAGCGCGCCGCGTTGTCCGGATGGTCGCCCTGGGGCGTACCGTAGATCCCGTCGCGGTCGTAGTAGCGGTCGTTCTCCACGAACACCGCCATGAAGTCGGTGAAGTCCTCGGCCAGCCGCACGTGCCCCATCTCGATCCGATCGTCCTGGCTGATCTCGATATCCTGGGCCGCGCGCACCAGTCCGAAGCCGCTTTGGCGCACCATCCGATACAGCGGCGAGATCACGCGCACCTCGTGCCCGAGTTCGACCAGCGCCTTGGGCAGCGCGTTGCATACGTCGCCCAGGCCGCCGGTTTTGGAAAACGGCGCGACCTCGCTACAGGCGATCAATATCCTCAGCCTTCTCTTGGCCATCGAGTTCCTCTTAAAGATGTAATTGAGTAGTAAGCCTATTGCAGTCGGCCCCTGCAATTCAATGCTAACCTGGAATATTCATGAGGGATCTACTACGGCGCACAATATACTCGCAATAGCTGTGTCATCCTCGCCGATCCGTCCTCGACGTACCACAGCGGGTACGCCTGCGTTGTATAGGCTCGGCTTCCTTGTTCTTGCGGCATCTTGCACGCCTCGCTACGATCCATCATGAATATTCCAGGTTTATTTTAAAAAGCTTAAGCAAGCCGTCCGGCCTCCGGCCCGGGCGCGCCTTGACTTGACCGGCGGTTGCCGCAAAATGCGGCCATGCGCCGATTTTATCTTCCCCAGATCGAGGTGGTCGACGGCAAGGTCAAGATCACCGGCCGCGAGCACTGGCACATGAGTCGCGTGTTGCGTCTCAAGCCGGGCGACCCGCTGGTGCTGTTCGACGGCTCGGGTACCGACTACGTCTGCTCGATCGAGAACGTCAACGTTAAGCAGACCATGTGCAGCGTGGCCTCGCGATCCGAGAGCACGGTCGAGCCCTCGATCGCCGTGGACCTCTACGTGGGATTGCTCAAGGGAACCAAGATGGATCAGGTCGTGCAAAAGGCGACCGAGCTCGGCGCGTCCGCGGTCTATCCGTTCACCAGCAGCTTCACCACCGCGCGGCTCAGCGTTGAGCGCGGCGTCCAGCGCGTGGAGCGCTGGTCCAGAATCGCGACCGAGGCGGCCAAGCAGTGCGGGCGCTCCCAGGTGCCGCGCATCGCAGCGCCGCAGAATTTCGCCGAGGCGATCCGCCAAGGATCGCAGGCCTCGCTGGCCGTGATCTTTTACGAACATCACCGCGGGATGAGCGCCAAGCAGGTCCTGCGGCGTATGGGCAGCCCCAGCCGCGTAGCGATCTTCGTCGGCTCCGAAGGCGGATTCTCGGACGACGAGGTCAAGCTCGCCAAACAGGCGCGGGTGCTCGCCGTGGGGCTCGGCGCGCGCACCCTGCGGGCCGAAACCGCGGCCCTGGCCGCCCTGGCATTGGTGCAGTACGAACTGGGCGACCTCTCCGGCTCGCCCCCCGTATCCTGACCGGCTTAAAGCCGGCACAAAACTCGCGCATTGCGATTGCCATTGAGCAACGGCTAGCCCCGCGCCGCGGGGTGGATCGTGGCTTTACGACCAGAAAGTTATGCGAGTTTTGCGGGCACCTCTAAGGTGCCGCGAGTTTTGCTTAACCTCTAAGCTGCCGGGCGCGGATAAGGATCGTTGTATTAGGACCAGCGGACTGCGCGTGCCATGCAGCGTATACATGAAAGAGGGCTGTCCTCGAGGTCTGTTTGATAAAACAGCCTCAAACGTTAAACGTGCTCATACGACACAAACTTTGAGGAGGACAGCCCAATGCAACTTTACATCGGCCTGGACGT
>JAVCCG010000135.1 GCA_030765605.1 Candidatus Alcyoniella australis | reverse complement strand
CACTGATGCTCGATTGGGCTGATGTTGCGGCCGAGCAGCTCGCGCAGGCGTTTCAGTGCGGCGTAGGCGGTGAATACCTCGGGCTCGTGCTGCTCGGGGAATACCGGCGCGCCGGTGCGCTGAGGCATGGCGATCTTTGGCACCTTGCCCGCCTGGGGCTTGGGGGTGATGCCGGAGAGGTCGATCCGCCCCTGGTCCAGGTCGGCGCGTAGGCGCTCGGCCTGGTTGAAGGCGTGGCGCTTGTGCGTGGAACGATCGCCCCAGACCTGGCCGCGCACGTCGAACCCGTGCTCGTCGGTCTTTACCAACGTGGCCGCGAGCTCGACGCCGTCCGCGATGCGCCAGCAGCGGATCGCCTGGGGCCACTCGTATGGCGAGTAGTCCACCATGACCTTGTCGCCCACGAACGTACCGCCACGAAGCTGGTACTCGTTGCCCTTGAAGCCGACCTTGCGGCCGCCTTTTACTGTGCGCTCCACGGGGGCGCTGCGCGCTAGGGCCTTACAGACCTCGATGGGTGGGAGCTCGCGCAGGTCGCCAACCTTCCAGGCCCAATAGCGGGAGCGCGGGGATCCGGTGCGGCTGTGCGGCTTGCAGGCGTTGAGGTAGGCCATCATGTCCCAGGCCCGGGCGTTGAGTTCGTCGAGGTTCTCGGCGGCTTTGAGGCTGAGACTGCTCTCGAAAAAACGCTCGATCAGCCAGTGGTGGGATTCGATACTGCCCTTGGCCCAGGGATGGCCGGCCTCGTGGGCCTGGAACTCGACGCCCAGACGGGCAAACAAGTTTTCGCAAAACTGGTTCTCAAATCCCGAGCCCTTGTCCGAAATAAGCAATTTAGGGACGCCGTGGAAGGGATAGTTAGGAAGGTCTTTGTTGGCCCAGGCCTCGAGCAGGAACTCGACGGCCAGCTCGCGAGACTCGCCCGACTCGTAGAAATAACGCCAGTAGAACGCGCCCGAGCAGTGATCGACCAGGGCGTAGCGGATGAGAACCTTTTTCACTTTGCGGAAGTACTCGGGCTTGTTCTTGTAGTACATAAGCCGCATGTCGCGCGGCACGGACGGCCCCTTCTCGGCCTTGCCGGAAAAACGCCACTGAATACAGATCGAGGCGTCCACCTGGTGTACGTGGTTGGGGTAAAGGCTGCGTGTGCCCCAGGTCGATTGAGGAGCGCGCTGGGCCTTGGTGCCGATATTGAGGCGGCGCATGTGGCGGTTAATCGTGGCCGGCGAAACGTCGGCGGGCGCGCGACCGTTGTCCGAGGCGTGGAGCTGCGCCACCCAGGTGGGCATGGTACGGTTGCCGTTGGCGCGCGTGGCGCGCACCTGCATGGCCGCCAGCGTGCGGATCTGCTCGTCGGTGAGGTCGCAACGATACGTGCCCGCATCGGCCCGCTGTTTGCGACCGGACTCCCATCCGTGGGCTTTAGCGATGCGGTAAATCGTGGCGGCCGACATGCCCAGACGCGCCTCGTACTCCTCGACGATGCGCGATCGGTCGGCGGCTGATGCGGCCGCGCTCATGCGGTCCGCCAGCTCAATGCCGATCCGGGGATCAACCGCAGCCACGGCCTACTCCGCAGGGCTGGTCGGGATGTTGATCAAGTCGGGGTTGCCCGAGGCGTGGAAGCGCTCGCAGGCGTCCTGGTATTCCTCAGTCACTAGCTCCGTCAGGCGCGTGTAGTGGCCGAGGACCAGGCCGCGAACATCGTTTTCCACATTGTCGGGATCGATTGAACGCAGCAGGTTAAAGTGCGCCTGGAAAGCCTTAAGCTCGACGTCGAGCTGCTCCTCGGCCTCGGCCATCGCGGGCGAGAGGCCGTCGCGCAACTTGGCGATTTCGCCGCGCAGCGCTTCGATCAGCGTATCCTTATCTTTGGCCTTGGACTCGAGTTTCTTGATGGCCTTGGTTTGTTTCTCGCGCTCAGCCATCAGCTCGGCCTTGGTCATGCTGAAAAACTCATCGGCCGGGCGTCCCAAAAGCTGCCCCGACTTATCGAATTCGTCCAGCTCTTCCTCGGTCACTTCCAGGATGTGGCCCTGCTTTGGATTCTCTTGGTACGAGGCGAGTAGCCGCGGATGGTCGTTGAGCCTTTTTGCCATCAGCATTGCCCGACCGGCTGCGCGGTAATGCAACCCGACTTCATCGGCTACGAATTCCGTGAACTCGCCGTAGGGGACCAGCGACTTGAGTTTGAGCAGAGTACGTCCCAGCTCGAAGTCGATGCGGACGCGCATCGGGGCCAAGGCGCGGACGCGGAACTTCAGCTCATCGGGGTCGTCGGGAAGCTCTTCAATGATGCGGCTGACGGCCGCACGGTGCGCGGCCATGACCTTTTCTACAGCCGCCTGCTTGGCATCGTTGCCGGGGGCCACTATCTGGGTTTCATCCGCGATGGGGGCCTGGTTCTTGTCGGTCATCTATATCTCCGATGTAAGATTGAAAGGTGGAATCCAGCGCCCGGGCGCGTTCGACCAGGCCCAGGCGGAACTTCTCGGCAAAACGAACGATGCGTGGGCTGAGGCGGTAGGAGCCCCTGCCGTTGGTCTCAACGTAGCCACGCTGTTCGAGGTTCCACAGCAGGCGCAGCGCGTTGTCCTTCTCGAGGCCCGAGGCCTCGGCGATCGCGGCCAGCGAAGTGAACTCGAGCTCGCGGCCGGACAGGGTCTCGATTAGATCAAGGGCCTTTTGCACCGACTTGTTGGTGTAGTCGGCGGCCATCAGGCTCTCCTCGCCTCAGCCTCGAGCGCCGCGATTTCATGCGCCAGGCGGGCGGCCTTGGCCTTTTTGCGGCCGAGTTCCACGAAGTGCCGTTCACTTGGGCCGACCGTGTCGTAACCCACGGCGCGCGCGAGAATCGCCAGACCCTCGTAATCGTCAAGCACCCAGCAGACTGCGGGAATGTACGACGCGGGGAGGCGGTATCCCTCTTTACTGCCGGCGCAGTAGGCGTCCCACACCGCCTGCGAGAGGTCGGGCCTGCTGACGAGCTCGCCCACGCGAGCTGCAATTACCGCACGCGACAGCGGGTTGCGGCCGGAGGCGCGCACCAGCCAGGCGCGAATGGCGGCGTCGATATCGAATGCCCCCGGCTCCGGTTCTTTCGATCCGATGCCTGGAAGGTCGCGCTGGCCAGAGGTCCGGGGGTCTGATTTTCGTTTTGACTTAGACATTGACGGCCTCGCGGGGGTGGGATAGGTTGATTTTGGGCTGGCGAGCAAGCCGGTGGCGGATGTGGGCCTCGACTCGGGGAGAGCGCCTTTCGCCGTTGAGAACGCGGCAGATCGTTGAGGGGGATAAGTGCATCTCGGCAGCGATTTCCTTCTGCCGGATACCGTGCAAAACAAGGAGCGCTTTGAGTTGGGAGCCCATCTTTCACCCGGAGCAAGTAGTTGACTAAGAGGAAATATACTTAGTGACTAAGCATGAGTCAAGCAATAAATTAGCCACTAAGCAAATCGGAGGCCGGATCTCTATTTTCCGGGAAAGAGCAGGGCTTTCTCAGAGAGCCCTTGCAAAGCTGATTGGTATAACCTCAGGAGGGCTCTCGCAGATAGAAACGGGCCGAGTCAGGCCGTCGGGAAGTACGCTAGATCGGATCTGCGGTCGAACCGACATCAATCCGAAATGGCTGCTCGATGGGAAAAACCCAATCTTGCTATCTCAAAAAACCCCTGTTGGAATTGGGCAACGGCTTCAAAAAATAATGGAAGATAATAGCCTGCGTCCGGAGACCCTGGCGAGCTTAATGGGGGTGTCAGGGAGTCAGCTTGATTCGTATATCCGAGAGAAAAAAACACCACCTCTGGACTTATTGGAGCGGCTATTTCAGAGAATTGACTATTTCCCGCAGTGGATTTTATTCGGCACCGGGCCAAAGCAAAGCGGGGATGACGATCCCGAATTTCTTGATCTCGAGGCCTTGGCCGATCTGCCCGTAACCCTGGTTGCCGCGCCGATGGCGAACGGCGTTGAGGACGCGGAGCCGGTCGAGTTCCGGCGCGTGCCGCTGGTGGCGGGGGCCGTGGCGGCCGGGGCTGAGATGGTGGGGCGCGAGGCGCTCAAGGGTTGGGCCGTGATCCACCGCGACCAGATCAAGGGCCGCAAGAACCTGGTGGCCTTCACCGTGGACAAGGTGCAGGGGACCTCGATGCTGCCCACGATCAGGCCCGGCGACATCGTGGCCGTGGACCGCGACGACCTGGACCCGGGCCGCTACAAGACGCCCAAGATATTCCTGGTGCGCACCGAGGACGGCCTGACAATCAAGCGCACCGCGCGCAGAGGGCACCTGCTGGTGCTCAACGCCGACAACCCGGCCTCGGGCTGGATCCCGCTGGTGCTGGACCTGAACGACCGCGATATCAAAGAGCTGATCGTCGGCCGCGTGGTGTGGCAGTTTTCGAGCGACCTGTAATATGGCTGGGAACACACAATTTAAATGGTATTGGTTGCTCGTTTTTCTCGGGCTGCCGGTCCTGATTCTTGTTATATTGGCCGGGATTGGCAATCAACCAGAAGTCTCGACACCTTCCCCGGCAGTCGTAGCCCAACGGACGCCCAGCCCCACGCCGCATAGCGCCGAGGCCACCGTACCAAGCACGGGATTTACGATCGTTTATAACGGACATCGTATTCCGGGCCCTGTTCCTTCAAAGGTCGGGGGCTATCGCTTTCTTGAAACCGAGTTGATCCGGCAGGGGCAGCGCCTGGCCGTGAGAACCTACGTCCTGTTCCCCCAGACGCTGACACACGACCAGCTCGGGCCGACCGCGATGCAGGCGGCCCTAGGGCAGGCGTCCAAGTTCGACGCGGGCTGGGTCGAGCTGCGCGCACTGGCCGCTGAATCCTGTATCGGCAAGGGCTCACAGGTGGCCAGGGTCCTATTCTCTAACGACGGCAAGGGAGCAATTCCGGCCTATAGCGCGCCGACCTGGGAGATCGAGATCGTGCCCGAGGGTTGCTGGCCGTGGTCCGTCGAGGAAATTGCCGCCGCGAATTATCGCTGCAAAACGCAGGGCATGGACTCGAAATTCAGAGACCAGAACGGCCTTTTACAAGATGAAGCGTGGCGTGCCCAGATGCGCAAAGACCTGGGAATAAGCAATACAGAGTGGTATAGGCGCGCGGACAAGGCCATGTCCTGCGTAACGAGTGAGACCTTCCAGCCGTGAGCTGTGCCAATTGGCAAAAGGAAATCGTGGGATTGGCAATTAATATTGTGCGTAGTATAAGAATGAAACTCTATTAGGAGGTCTGTCATGGTAGACGACAAGAACGACCGCTCCAAAAAATCCGATTCAGATACTACCATCGCTGAAACTCATAGGCCCTTTGAAAAAGGAATCCCCCTTTCAGACAGAGTCAACAGGAAGGACTCGGACGTAGAGAGGCCGAAGCCCAAAGCAAGAGGGCCAATTCCACCCGCTAAAAAAGAGGGATGACGCAGAAAAAGGCCGAAGAAAATGTCAGTTAAAAAGACTGCTACAAAAAAACCTTCAGCGAAAAAAGCTGTAGCGAAATCCAAGGATTCAGCGAAGAAAAAAGCTCGAGGTCCTATTCCACCGGCTAAAGATCCTGTAGGCGATACAGATAAGTCAAAGGATTGATTCCATGACTGCAGAAGAAGAATACAAATTCGTCTGTGAGCAGTATATCAGTGATAGAAATGAGATTAGGAAGGATATAACCACATTCGCCATAGCTATTATCGCTGCGGTTTGGGTGCTCCTCGAGGCCGAAATTATCAAAGATCCATTGTGGGCCAAAATGACGTTTTTATCAGCGATTGCCGCTATCGCTTTTAACGTGGTCGGTAAATATTTTAGAATAAACCATTGGATGAAATGTATGGACGACGATTCGGTTAATATTGATTACAGAAGCACTAGGTATGGGAAATTGGGCCATTATTCAATCTATCTAAGCAGCTTATCAATTGGCCTGGCTCTTATATTCTTTCTCTTTATCGTTGTAGGATAGAAAATATTCCGGAGAAAAAGACGAGAGAAAGGGGTCCGATTCCTCCTGGAATTAAGGACAATGGAAGAGCACGGGCCAAGAAGGCTCAGGGGTAATAAAAGTAAAGGGCTGAGCGTTGTTTGACGTGTGGGCGAGACTGTAAAATTGCTGAATACGGTGTGCCAATTGGCACTGAAGTTTACTAAATTAGTCACTCTGGACAAATGTCCAAAGTGTCGCCTAATGTTAACCGATTTAGTTAGTCTGGACAAATGTCCAAAGTGGACGGCAGCTACCTAAGCCGCTTGTAGCGCATGCCCCGCCGGAAACCGGCGGCCTTGAACTGCCTCACGACCTCCTCGCCGAAGCGGGCGAGGATCAGCTTCTCGGCCTTGGGCAGCACATCCTTTACAGCGTCGCGCAGGTAGGGCGTTGACGGGAAGGACGAAGCGCCGGGGTGCTGGACGCGTCGCGCGAATACGGTTTTGCCGCCGATTGTAAAACGCAGCGCCTTCCCGCGTCGCGGCACGATCTCGTGCGGACCGGGGAGTGGCTCGCCATCATGGACCGTAGCCGCGTATCGCTTATCAGACCCCACTATGCAGCCCCGTGGGGTCTCGACCACGATGATCGAGCGCTCGAGCTCGTGCGTTCGCTTGGGCACGAGCTCTCGCGCCCGCTCGCGCACCAGCTCGGCGATATCGCGTTGGGTGCGGCGCACAAGATGCTTCATTTCACCGCGTCCTTAACCTTGCCGACCAGTCGCACCACGGCTTGGGCGTCGGCCTCATCGCTGAATTCGTTCGCATCGATCGACGCGGACTCCTGGGGCTGTTCCGCAACTTGATCGAGGGTAAAGTCGGTCTCGGGCTCGATGTTGTAGGTGCGTCCGATGTACTCGGGCGTGAACAGCACGCCGAGCTTCTCGCGCAGCAGACTGTCGCGCTCGGCGCGGTCCTTGCGGACATCCTCCTCCTCGAACCAGCGCCAGACAGGCGGCGTGGCTCCCGCCACGTTGAGGCTCGTCAACAGGCCCAGCGGCTTGCGCATGGTCACGGCGACCAGCCGCTTATCGGCCCCGATGTAGTCGTCGCGCACCTCGAGGTGCCCCTTGGTCGCGGCGTAGCTGCCCTTATCGCCGACCTCCGTGCTCAGCGTCTGCCCCAGCACAGTCTTGCTGATCGCCGCGTTCATCACGGCCACAAGCCGGTCGTAGAGATCCGAGCTGCCCTTGACGTCCACGCCGTGCAGCTTGAGTTCCTCGCCCTCCTCGAGCACGGCCACGGCGTCCTGGACCATCTGCACCAGCCGGTCGGCCAGCATCTCGCGCTCGTTGGCGTCAGTGCCCTTGGGCACTTTGGCCTCGATCCAGGGCGTGCCGAACTTCTCGGCAAAATTGAGCCAGAATCTGAGGCCGCCTTTCTTGAAGACCACCGGCCAGAAGCACTTGCTCAAGATGCCCGAGCCGTAGGGATTGTCGTAGCCGGCCTCGTAGCGCGCGGCGAAAAATTTGCGCGGATCGCACAGCTCGCCGTTGATCGGCTGCTCGCGCGAGAGAAAGCGCAGGCGGTTGTCGTCGTCATAGCCGAACCACTCGGGCGGCTTGCCGACCAGGTCCGCGAGCGTCAGCGCATCGGCCTCGTAGCGCCAAAGCATCTCGATCGGCGCGTAGCCGAACAGCACGGCGTTGAGGATCTCGCGCACGAGCTGGTCGGTGTCCACGTGCTCGAAGGCGGTGCGGCAGATCTCGGCGGCTTTTTTATCTGCGCGGTGGCCCGAGGCAGGCTCTATTTCGTGCTCGCAGGACAGTACGCCCAGACGACGAGAGGTGACGCAGGCGTTGACCTGATCGTCGGTGAGCAGCTCGCGGAAGACGGTGATCGACTTGCCCGCGCGGCGCAGAACGATATCGGGATTGGGCAGCAGCCCGAGCAGGCTGCGCATCTCGTAGGCGGATGTGGCTCTAGTAGCCCGCTCGCCAAGAAGTTCTTTGGACAT
>JAVCCG010000134.1 GCA_030765605.1 Candidatus Alcyoniella australis | reverse complement strand
TTGTGTGTAGGGCTCGCGGGGCATTGGAACGAAATTTCTTAATATCGTTCTGCATGCCGCCTCTAACATTATCCGCGACCCTCAACAGTCAGTAGGTCAGCCGTACCGGGTTCTCCACGCATTTTTACTTCGACATGCGCGCGGAAAAGTTCGTCGTTTGGCCCACCTCAAAATAAATTTCGTTCCAACACCCCGCGAGCCAGGGTGGGGTGGGACAGGCGCGTCGGCTTGTTCCAAGCCGACGCGCCGCTCTCTCCCCCGCGCGAGCCGGGCGGCTTCGAGCCGCTGCAAGGCTCGCATATTTCCCGGATCGTTTAGCGTCGATCTATGCCGCGTCGCGGAGATTATCGTTGAGCCAAGAGTTTGGTCCGCTTGCGAGTTTTGCCCCGGCTCTAAGCCGGGCGGGTTCTCATCCGAAAATAGGACTGACCAGCGTCATTGGCAAAGCCGGACACCGAGCGCATCCGCCAGTCGATGAAAAGAAGTCTTAGCTTGTAACGATGAACTCAGCGCCTTTGAGAACCCGCTGAGCAAGCCCCCGTGCGAACCAGACAACTATCTCAACGTATTTCGGACCGGCAATCCGAAAAAATCTCAAACTGATTTCTGCCGAGCGCCCACCCAATAATGTTATTCAACATTATTACCCCCCCACCATCATCGTCCGATGCGGGGTGGGGCGTGGCGCTACGACCAGCGAACTACGCGAGCTTTGTGGCAGTTCCACGCTGCCTCAAAGCCGCCGGAGCGGGGCGGCATGACCGCCCCACCCCGAGGCTAAAAATTACTCAGCCACAGCATCCGCTGTCGTCATCATCGTCGTCGTCATCTTCTGTATCGTCATCGTCGTCATCGTCGTCATCGTCGTCGTCTCCGGCCGCCTCGATAGCGAAACCGGCGTCAAGGGTGCCCTCGCCGTTGGGCGTGGTGACCACCACGTCGTAATCGCCGATCTCGGCGTCGGTCAGGTCAAAATCGCAGGTCAGGGTCTGCGGGTCGGTGACCACCACGTCGGTGCCGTTGATGTCGGCCTTGGCCGGGCCGCTGAGCATTACCGTGGTATCGCCGTCGATGAAGAAGTCGCCGCTGATCGTCACGCTCACCGCGCCGTCGTTGGTTCCGCTGGCCGGAGTGATCGACGCCACTGCGGGCGGCTGCACCTGCGCCCAGGCCCAGGCCAGGGCGTTACCCGCCATGATGTCCAAATCGTCGGCCGCCGGGTTGAAGTACGTACCGGCAAAGACGAAGTTGAACGCTACAACCGGGCCCAGGGTGGCGACCAACTCCTCGCTGTTGTCCCACGAGGCCACCAAGTCGGCGCCCGCGACCAAAGCCGAATCAGCGATCGTATCGGTCAGTACGGAGCTCACCGAATCCATGATCGGATGATCGGCGTTAAAGTCGCCCAGGGACCGCAGGGTGAACACCGGAACGCCTCCGATAAGCGGCGCGTATTGCTCGGTCGCAAAACGGCCGCCGATCGCCCAGACACCTGGCGATACGGCCGGCAGATCCACGACCACTGCGCCGCCGCCGTCTATGTAGTCGGCCAGGATGTTGCCCATCGCTACCGGACCGACAATAGCGTTGTAAGAGTGAACAAACACCGCGTCGTAGCCCTGGAGGGTCTCAAGGGTTGGAAGGGGGGCGACGTTGATGTCGATCACGGTTATCGAGTCGATATCAGGGTCGTTCTCCAAAGCCATAACCAGAGGACCAGGAGCGCTGCCGGTGTCGCTGTAGAGCAGGGCTCCGTCGAACGCAACGGCCGAGCCTGCAAATACAAGCGTTCAAATCATCGAGATGATTAGCATATTACTCTTCATTTTCAACTCCTTCTTGAAGGTTCGATAAACAAATTGTTGCTATTTGTCCTGAATAGCAGACCTCGGATGGTTTAAGCAAGAGAAAAAGAGGCCGCTCAAACAGATGGCGGCGACAATGCCGACTGCTGTCCTTCCGTGCTGATCTTGCTATTGCGAAGGCCCGTGTTCTGTAATACATTTACCCTCGACGCCCCGTCTAAAATCCCATCCCATGGAGGGTTTACATGTCGATTACACCACGCGTGAAACAGATCCTGAGCTGGTACGAGTCCGACTGCCCGGGCACCAAGGCCAATCTCTATCGCTTCCTGATGCAGGGCAAACTCGGCGGCACTGGCAAGATGGTGATTTTGCCTGTTGACCAGGGATTCGAGCACGGACCGGCGCGCAGCTTTGCCAAGAACGAGCCGGGTTACGATCCGGACTATCATTTCCAGCTCGCCCTGGACGCAGGCATGAGCGGCTATGCCGCGCCCCTGGGCTTTATCGAGGCCGGGGCCGACAAGTTCGCCGGACAGATTCCGCTGATTCTCAAGGCCAACAACTCCGACTCGCTGTTCACTGCCGAGGATCCCTACCCGGCGGTCACCGCGGATGTGGATGACGCGTTGCGTCTGGGTTGTTCGGCCATCGGCTTTACAATCTATCCCGGATCGGGTTTCCGCAACGAGATGTACGGCGAAATCCGCGAGCTGGCGTCCGAGGCCAAGGCCGCGGGACTGGCTGTAGTGGTCTGGTCCTATCCGCGCGGCTCGGGCTTGACCAAGGAGGGCGAGACCGCCATCGACGTGGCGGCCTACGCCGCGCAGATCGCCTGTCAGCTCGGCGCGCATATCGTCAAGGTCAAGCCGCCCACCGACCACATCGAGCAGGACGCCGCGCGCAAGGTCTACCAAGCCGAGAAAATCAAGATCGACACCCTGGCCGACCGCGTACGCCACGTGGTGCAGTCGGCGTTCAACGGCAAACGGATCGTGATCTTCTCCGGCGGCGCGGCCAAAGACACTGACGGCGTGCTCGAGGACATCCGCGGGATTCACGCCGGAGGCGGCTTCGGCTCGATCATCGGCCGCAACAGCTTCCAGCGCACCAAGGCCGACGCCCTGGATCTGCTGAACCAAATTATGGATATCTACACCTCGTAGACGCACCGATAAAGTTGCATCACAACAGGGTCCGGCATTGCTGCCGGGCCCTGTTTTTTTTCGGGTCCCACCGCCGCCCCCTCCGCAAAATATGATTAAATAGTGCGATCCCCCGCACAGAGGAGAGCCGCATGCGTTGCGTCGCAATCGTCGGGTTGCTGATCTTGTGCCTGGCGCCGACCTTGGCTTGGGGCCAGGTCTGCGAGTCGGGCTGGAGCTACGGCCAGAACGCGCCGACCACGATCTATCGCGGTCAGGCCGCGTACTCCGAGGGCCTGGTCTACATGACCACCGGCGCGGACCAGGACGGCAACCAAATCGCCACGCTCTACGTCTACGATGTCGCGGCCGACTCCTGGAACGGCGGCGGCTGCTCATACGGCTGATTCGGCCACATGAACGCCTGTATGGCGTTACAGCACAACAAACTCTATTTGTTCGGCGGCTACGACCAGGATCTGACCAGCGTTAAGAACAACAACCTCGAATTCGACATCGCCTCGAGCACCTGGACCTGGCGCACCAACATGCCGTTCTACTCATCGGGCCCCTTTTGCGCCAATGTCAACGGCAAGCTGCACGTGGCCGGCGGCTGGAATTCGAGCTATATCAGCAACCACGCGGTCTACGATCCGATCGCCGACACCTGGGACAGCTCCCCGGCCGACCTGCCCACGGCCCGCGGCTTCGGCCTGGGAACATCAGACGGCGAAACGTTCTACGTCTTGGGCTCGCAGGACGACGCTCTGGCCTATGCCTATGATCCCACGGTCGATGGTTGGAGCGCCCTGCCCCAGATGCTCGACTGGCGCTACAGCCCGGGCGGCGGATTTGTTGCCGGCTCGCTTTACGCCCTTGGCGGCGGCGGCCGCGAGGGCAACGCCTGGAAGCCCCGCGATTCCAGCGAAATCCTCGACCTCGAGGGCACGAGCTGGAACGCGTTCGACCTGAGCCCGGACGATCCGCTGGTCGCACCCTGCTCGGTGTTCGCGCCGGACCAGGGCGGAATGCTGATTTTGATCGGCGGCATCAACGACTCCACCGTGAGCAACAAAACCCAGATCCTGCGGCTGTGCCTGGCGCAGCTAAGCAACGTCTCGCCCCCTGCGGGCCAAAACAGCGAGGACGTGCTGCTGACCATCAGCGGCGACAATTTCGAGGCGGACGACGCGTTCTTTCTCTATAACGAGTCCAAAGGACGCATCGATCTGCAAGGGTTGAGCATCGAGTCGGCGACCACAGCCACGGGCACCGTGACCGCAGGCCGAAGCGCCGGGGTCTACGAGCTGATCGTCTCCAGCGCCACGGGCGAGCGCGCGACTTTGGCAAACGCCTTCCAGGTGATCGGACCCGACGATGATGATGATGACGACGATGATCTCGATGACGCTGACGACGATATCGACTCTGACGGCGATATCAACTCTGACGACGATGATGACGGCTGCTGCGGATAATCGCGGCTGTTGACCCTGGTCTTGATCCTTGGGCTGGTGATGATCTCCTGCGACGACGATGACGGAGACGAGAGTTAGCCCGAATTTTTAATCCGGCCCGCGAGCATGCCGCGCAGTCCTGTTTTCGGCGGGACCGGATGGAAGCGGGTGTGGGGACGGTCGGGATCGCAGAGGAATTCGGTCAGATCGCGGGAAAACCGCTCGGGCGCGTCGAGCTGCGGATAATGTCCGCACCCTTTGTAGATCGTCAGCGTGATGTTCTCGGAATTCGCCAGCGTGTTTTTCCCGTGCTGGATCGGAATGATCGGGTCCTTGGAGCCCCAGAACAGGGCCACCGGCGGCATGTCCTCGACCTCGCCCGCCCGTTGAATCGTCTGCATGTATTGGCCGAAGAAATTGATGACGCCTTCCAGGCTGCGTTGGAACGCGCGGTCGGTTCCCGGAATGCGGATCATGCGCACGAAACGCTCCTGCTCCTCGGGCTCCATGTGGCCGAAGATCTCCGACGAGTGTTTGAGCACCACGGGTAAAATGTGGCGCAGGACCAGCGGCGTGATCTTGGCCCCGAGAACCGGAAACGTCGCAAAGCGCATGCTCATGGCGACCTGTCGGCCCAGTCCGCCCGCTGAGACCAGCGCCAGACGATCGATCCGTTGCCGCTGATCCAGGACCATCCATTGGGCGATTCCGCCTCCGAACGAATGGCCGCACAGGTGCGCCTTGCGCAAGCCGATCTGTTCCATCCAGGCGTCCATGATCTGCGCATACCACGTCAGCGTATAGGGAGCATCGGGCCGTCCGGAAAAGCCGTGCCCCGGCAGATCGGGCATCAGCACCCGAAATCGCCGAGCCAGAAACGGCGCGGCCCTGCGCCAGGCGCGATGGGAATCCTGGATCCCGTGGATCAGGACCAGCGGCTGGCCCGAACCCATCTCGCCCCAGGTGATCGTAGTGCCGAGCACCGCTGTTTCATGTGGCTCACCGAGCATTTCCATCGACTTACCTCTTGGCCGTTTGGCCGTCAATAACCATACAGCCTGCGGATAGTTGTAAAATAAAGGCGTAGCCCGGATTATTCATGAAGGTTCGTATACGAAATGTGCAAGGTGCCGCAAGAACAAGGAAGCCGAGCCGAGACTCCGCAGGCGTACCCACTGCGGTACGTCGAGGACGGATCGGCGAGGATGACGCTGTTATTGCGAGCAGATTGTGCATTGCAGTAGAACCTTCATGAATAATGCGGGCTAAGCTCGATAATATCACGGTTGTAAATGAAAAGCCCGCAGCCGGCGCTTATCGTGCTGATAGATGATAGACGCTGCTTTCCGGCAACAGCGGATGAAAAAACCGCGTCCTTGAACCGGGGCGTCGCTGTAAGCGTCCCAGGGCTCAAGGACTTGCAAAACAGCCTCAAACCTTAACCGTGCTTATCAAGCATCGCTCGTGATGCTCGCACTGCGGCCATTCAGGGGTCGCGGGATCGATCCATTTGATTTTAAGTACTTATTGCCGGGGCGATAAAAAGCATTACTCGCCGGTTAAAATATGCTATATTGATTTTTTACATACACCAAGGCAATGCATAAAGGGATTTTCCGGATGCACCGCGATTCCCGTCTGCCGTTTAATATTGCTACTTTATTTATTTTGTTCTGTATGCTTTGCTGCGGTTCGGACTGGATAAGGGAGTATCTATTACAGTATATTTTCTGGGGACTGGCGCTTTTCTCGATCATTTGTTTTATCTCGAAAGTTTTGCTCCTATTCCTATTTCTCGTCTGGATGCTGTTATATCTTTGCACGACCATCTCGCCGGGACATCCTCGATTGCGGAAATACATTGGTCAAACGTACAAGCTCAAGACGATCATCGGCCGCATTTTGTTGTTTTGCGGGGTCTTGTGTAGCTTGGCCGTATATCTTTTCATGTTGTTTTGGGAGCCGAACTACTGTCGCATTCTGACCGCGAACACTTTGCTTTCCCTGCTGATAATCATCAACGGCAATTTCAAACGCAGCTCGTTCCTCGTCGCCGGGCTCGCCGCGGTCGCATCGGCTGCGCCCGTGTTTATCGAACAGAGTCTGTTTCCCTTGGTTTTCTGGTTCATAGTTTGTCTATCATTCGTATCGGCGCTGTACTGGGCTGCGAAAGGCTTCAAGCCCGCGCTCGAAAGTAGATTGATTTATCACGGTATGGTGGTCGCCCTGTTGGCGATATCCGGTGTTGTCGGTATTCATTTCAAGCTGCAGCCATCCCATCCGCCGTCACCGCAACTGAATGTTCTATACGGGCCGCTTGATCCTCTTTTCAAAAGGCACCTAGCCCATCAGCTATTCGATATGAAATCGGATGCAGGCAACAACGTTCTCTATTTCACGGACAAGTTTGCAGGCGAGATCGGGCGCATCGATCTGTCGAGCGGCTCGGTGAAGCTTTCCAATCCGAAATACCATGGGGTGGAACAACTCGTGCTGCGCGACAACGGCGACCGGCTGGCGATCTTCACCAAGGAACCCTTCTCTCTTTTTGTGCTGTCTGCCGAATCTCTTGACGAGGAAAAACAATGCTGCGTCCCCCTGCCGGAACAGGACGCCATTTGGGGATTCCAAGACATCGCAGCCGTTGTAAACGGTTACAGCGTGTTGTTGGGGTTCAATGATTTGGCAGCCGTCGGATCAGAGCCATACATGGCGGCCACCGTCGAGTTTCACATGCCCTCTTTAGGAAGACGAAACAATCTATATTGGGTTCGTCACGATTCCTGTGCATTCCAACCGGCCGATCTTCAGCGCAACATCGACTGCCCCTACCAGACGCTGTGTTCTGAGCGACATGGGATCTGTTTCGTCTCGGGGATGTTCTTTTCCAGCCGCCTGCTCTCATTCTCCTATGATTCCAAGATGTACCCCACCGATTCCAAAACCCTTTTCATCGGCCCCTTTGCATTGGGAATGGCATTGGATGAAACTTCTGGATTACTGTTCGTTGCGCGACCCATGTCGTGGTCCGTCGATGTAATCGATATTCCCACGTTCAGCCGCATCAGGCGCATTCCGACCCATCCGATGGTGCGCGCCATCGCCTGCGCCCCCCAACTTGATATGCTGTTTTGCTCCAGCTATTTCAGCGGAAAAATTCAAGTGATTCAAATCTCCACGGGCGAACCCTTGTTTGAACTCATGGTCGGCCCCCACGTCAGAGAGACTATCTGGGACAGCGAACTGGAGACGCTTTTCCTGCTCGATGAAGAACATATCTATTCAGTTTCAGGAGTGGACCTGGCCCGCATGAAAAACGACCCGGATTATCCGCAATGAATAATCCGGGCCGGAGTTCTCAGCGCGATTGAGCTTGGATCATTCGATAACGAACGTGGTCTCCAATCCGTACATGCCGAAGATGTAGCGCAGGGAGTAGGAGCCCGCCGCCAGCTCTTGGCCTGTGGGAGCTAGGGGGTCAGGGAGTTCGGGGGACATCCATAACTCACTTTCATATCCCCATAACTCGATTTCAATTAGAGCTACTCTGCATCCCTAGCGCATCTAAAACCCGTAGTAGTGTCCATGACAACTGTAATTCCCCTTTCAGTCGACCTGAGAAGATAGGGTGCGGCGCTATAAAAATCTCCCCCGCGCACCACATGGTAGGGCCCCATATCGCCCCAAGTATAGGCATCATCCCAAGAAGGCCCCTGTGGATTTTCCCAGCCGCCCTCGGGTGGATCGTTGTAGTACATCGGATGGTACCAATCGTAAACCCATTCGGCAGCATTGCCCGCCATGTCATAAAGCCCGCCGGGAGTTGAGCCGTCCGCTGTCTGATAATCATCGTCCTTCATTAGTCCATCGAAATATCCCACTGGAGATGTAGCAGGATACGTCAATCCCTCATAAGGGTCTTCACTGTAATTCCAATTGGCTGCATTGGGTTTCCAGCCGTCGCCCCAGGGATAGACGTTGTAGAAGGTCGAGTCCCCCGTGCGAAAGACCTTGGCTGCCCGCTCCCATTCCGCCTCGGTAGGCAGGCGTTGCTCCAATGACTGGCAGTATTTCGTCGCCCCGTCCCAGGTGATATCGGTTACAGGCCGGTCCTCATACCCCTCGTCCACCTTCCATTCATCGTCTTCCCAGTAGATACCGTAGAAATCCTTTTTTTCATCCGAGTTCTCAACAACAATGCACGGCAAAACGCCGTATTCATCATCGCAGATGTTCTCTGGATTTCTGGAATTCAGATAGTTTGCATATTGTTGATTCGTCACCTCGTAAACATCAATATAGTACGCATCCAAGTAGACCTCGTGGCGCGGGGACTCATCATCTTCACAACGTGTGTCGTCCTCCTCACAGCCCATAAAGAACTTGCCTGCCGGAATCAGCATCTCATCTTCCAGGGTCTGATCATCGTCTTCCTGGTCATCGTCCTGATCTTCATCGTTGTCGTTGTTGTCCGATTTTTCGCAGGCAATCGACAGGATACATATTAAAATCGCCATGATTAACAGCAGCTTTCTCGTCCCCATTAATTGCATACGCTAATCCACCTTCATATTATTTTACAATACACTAGTACGGTCTGCTGTCAAGACGAATCATCGGCCATGCGAGCGTAGATTCTTCGGCCCGGGGCCTCAGGATGACGAATAGCGATTAACATCAATTAGATTGAGCGATACTTATCGTTGCTGATATCATTTCAGCAATCTTAGCAATAATATCAAGTTAAGTATGGTGTCCCTCGAACTCCGCATTAACGGACGAGTTTTGGCGAGGGACAGTTGGCCCGAGTTCGTTAAAAAGCTCTCACCACCATCTGATATTGCAGCCCGGCAGAGCCTTTTGAAGTTCTTGCACGCCGGAGTAGGTGACCTGGGGACCCAACAGGTACAGCTCGCGCAGCTCCTTGAGCCCCTCGAGGTGAGCGAGGCCGGTGTCGGTGACCTGGGTATCACCCAGGTACAGCACTCGCAGCTCCTTGAGCCCCTCGAGGTGAGCGAGGCCGGTGTCGGTGACTTTGGTGCCGGATAGGCCCAGCTCGCGCAGTTCCTTGAGCCCCTCGAGGTGAGCGAGGCCGGAGTCGGTGACTTTGGTGCTGTCTAGGTCCAGCCTGCGCAGCTCCTTGAGCCCCTCGATGTGAACGAGGCCGGAGTCGGTGACCTGGGTATTCCGCAGGTCCAGCAATCGCAGTTCCTTGAGCCCCTCGAGGTGAGCGAGGCCGGAGTCGGTGACCTGGGTATTCCGCAGTTTCAGCTCGCGCAGCTCCTT
>JAVCCG010000133.1 GCA_030765605.1 Candidatus Alcyoniella australis | reverse complement strand
GGGGGCGAATGTGGATAGCGATTAGCCGATTATACGGAAATATAGAGGCGTACCTCTATAATCATCCTAGAGATGTAACTCTTTCAGCTAGACATAAGTGTCTAATAGAATATCTCTATTTTTCTTTTCTTTTCTCCGGTATCGGTGGCGGTGGCGGTTTTCGACCCGCATCCGGAGGTTTTTTTACTGGTTGGTTTGGTGGTTTTCTTCCTCTAATGACAGACGTTATTGCCTTCGTAGTACTTGATTCTTTCATTACCTTTCTCCTTAGTTCAAATTGATGATACAAAAAACAGACAAAAAGACCAACCCGGCAATAAGTCCTATTGCCGAGAACCAGTTAAAAATATCAGTTAATAATGTCCATCTATTACAAGAAGCACCGCTATCTTTGCCTCTTTTATAAGTTTGGTCTAAGTTTTTTCTTTCATATCTAAATGATAGTTCGCTTGTTTTAAATGAAAACAACGTGCAACTAATACTGACACCGAGGCAAACCCATGACGTGATAAGACTCCATTTATAAAAGATGTTTGTTTGTGCGATGTTACCTAAAAAGAGGAGGGAAATTCCAAACGCGCCTCCTGCTAGATAGATAACCGTCTTATCGAATAAAGTGCATTGCTCGGCTTCTCCCTCTACTAATACCTTGCGATGATCTAGGTAACATTTCTCCCCTACATCAATACCTTGCATGTCTTGTGTCTTGTCTTCCGACATTTTTTCCTCAACCCATCCCTAAACAATGCGGAAACAATATAGCAGTTACCACGAAAAGCATACACCAAATGTTTATATTTTCTGCCCGCCCCTACTTTTTTTCCGCCGGGTGGGTTTTGAGCCAATCAAGGATGTGCGGGTAGACCTCGGTGTCGGCGTGCATGCCGTTGACCAGGTCGATGTGGCCGTAGTCCTCGAGTTGGCCGTGTTCCTTGCCCACGACTACCAATTTGTGTTGGTCGCCCTTTAGCATCGACATGTTGCGCTGGCCCAGGGCCGGGGGGGCTTGGCGGTCTGCCGTGCCGTGGATGTTCAAAATCGGCGTGCAGGCGTTTCCGGCCATGTCGATGTAGGCGGTCTTGCCGTCGAAGGTGCGCAGGCCCGGCGCGCTGAACATTGTAGCGAGCTGCTTCATCACGTTGCTCGACACGTCGCTGATCAGTCCGCCGTACATTGCCTTTTGCGCGCGGGGCGAGATGTTGGGCGGATTGTAGTTGAAGCGCTCCATATCCAATTCCCAGCGGCCGCAGAACGGAGCGATCAAGCGGCTGAGTTTGCCCACGGGCATGCGTCGAATGTAGTTGAGGATCGGCAGCGCCTTGAGCTGGCCCTCGTAGGCCGAGCCGGTGCCCGAGTAGTCCAGGCCGCCGCCCAGGGATACGCCCGAGGCCAGACGATCGGAGCCGTGCAGCGCGCAGTGGCAGAACAGCAGCACGCCGCCCATGCTCAGGCCAACCCAATGCGCGTTGCTGAAGTCCGAACGCTCGATCACGTAGTCGAGAAACGCCGGATCGTCCTGATGCACGTAGTCGTCCAGGGTCCAATCCCACTTCATGTCGCCGAACGGCTTGGGCTTCTCGCTGAAACCCCGGCCGCGCAGATCGCAGGCATACACGTCGTAGCCTTGCTCCGAGAGCCAGCGCGAGAGCGAGGGCACCGGGTATTGCGGCGTGCTCAATCCCATGTCGAACGCGTCATGCGAGCCGGTGAATCCGTGGTGGATCAGCACCGGCTCGCCGCAGGGATTTTCGCCCTGGGGACGATAGCGGTGCAGGGCCAGCCTACGGCCGTCGCGGGCCGTGGTGTAGTGCACCTCGTCGGGCTTGGGAACCGGCCCGTAGCGCAGTTTGGACGTTGCGATAACCAGCCAGATGACTACTACAATGATGAGTAATGCGAGCATCGACACCCCCTGCGATGGCTCAGTGTGTTGAAGTTTATTCTTGCGGTTCGACTATCGAGCCCAGAAACAGCAGCGCGCCCGTGGCGTTGTGCTGGATTGCGAACAGGAACGGATGATCGGCCCGGAAAACAAACGGCCTGGGCCGGTCGGGCACGGCCGAGGTCATCGAGATCTCAACCGAGGTCACGGCTGCGGCCTCGGTCCCCTTTTCGTTGACCTCGACGAACGTCTTGTGTTTGACCCGGCTGATGTAGAGATTATTCGCAGGGTCGGGATTGGCGAGCATCGCCATGAAATCGGCCTGGCGCTTGTCAAAGGCCACGGGCATGCCCAGTGCCTTGAGCTCGTCGCTGAGCTCGTTGTCGTATTCGAGCTTAAAGCGCGGCACCTGCACCGAGCCCTCGCGCGTACAGAGTCTGCCGCGCCAGGACTGCCAGTTCTCGGCGGTAAGCTGCTGTTGCAGTGCGGCTAGGCCGTCCTCGTCCTTGGGAAGCAGCAAGAGCATGCTGAACTCGCTCTCGCCGTAGTGCAGGGCCACGGCCTGGAACTGCTCGTTCTCGTAGTACGGAAAGTCGCCGTGGCGCGACATCAGCGGAGCCTGCTTGATCGCTCCGCCGGGCATTTTGAACGGCTGGTCGCTGGTGCGCTCGGGTTTGAACGGCTCGGCCCATTGGCCGTAGAAGTAGATCGCGTTGATCAGATAGAGCACCGCGTCGGGCGGCACCTTGTCGACGATGCCCGCGATCTTGCCGTTGGTGGACTGCTTAACCCAGGCATTGATCGTGCTCGCGGCCGAGGGACTGAGGAAGTCCAGCACGCGCACTTCGGCCTTGAAAAATTCGGTGTTGCGCCCTACGAACCCGCGATCGAATTCCAGCCCCTGACGGGCCCACAGCGAGTTGGCGATGTTCATCGTCACCTCGGGGTCGGCCCCTTGCAAAGTGTTCATCAGCGCCTGCTGCTCGGCGTTGATCTGATCCAATGTCGCGGCCTCGAGGTGCAGCACGGCGGCCATCTGCTCCTTGGTCGCGCCGTCCGCGCCGTTGTAGGTCATCAGCAGGGCGCTGCTGATGCTGTAGGGCGAGATCAAGGCGTTTTGCAGCGGCTGGTCCGCGAGGATTTTGCGCGCCAGGTCCAGGCCGAAAGCGTTGAGCGCATCGGCTGCCTTGCGCTGGTCCAGCAGCGTGGGCGATTGGGCCGACGCGGCAAGCGATGCAAACAATACGCTGCACAGCAGCGCCGCGGCGAGCGCCGTTTTTAGACGAGGAACTCTCATGGCAATTACCCCCGGGAAGGACGGAAAGGATACGATTCTTATCAGCTGAACGAGCCCGTGGCAATGCGCCGGATTGACCGGGCTGGGGGTCGATGGCAGATTATTGCTTTACAAGTTAAGGAGACTCCGATGAGATCCGTCCGAACCCTGCTGTCGATCCTGATGGTCTTTGCGCTGTGCGCAAGCGCGGCCGCTGCGGAACAGAATGACGAAGCGTCCAGCGTGGCCGATGTGGCGGCGCTGATCGCCGGGCTCGATCCGGTCGTGCTCGAAGAGGGCGGCTCGGGGTCCTTCCTGATCGCCGCGGATTACGACGGCAGCCAAGAGATCGACATTAAGCACCATTGGAACAGCGACGCCGACGGCTTTGGCCGCGTGATCGCCGTGATCAACTGGGAGCAGCCGGACCAGGGCGAGCCCTGGGAGATCGAGCTGAGCGTGGGCAGCGGATTTTGCCCCCATCGCGGCAAGGTCTACGGCGAAAGGATCGTATCGAAAAAAGGCCCGCTCGTACTCGACGTCGCTCCCGAGGGAGGCTTTCCGCCGAGCACCCTGCTGTTCGTACACGGCAGGCCGATGAACGCCGATAAGCACAAGGGGCAGCATCTCAAATATCGCGTGGAGGTCTACCTGCTCGACTGAGCAATCGGCAATGGAGAAGATCATGCGTAGTCCGACCGCAGCCCTGCTTGCCGTTTTGATATTCGTGCTGCTGTGCTGTGCGCTTACAGCCTGCGATTCCAACGACGATGATGACGACCAGGACCCGCAGGACGACGATGATTCCGGCAACGACGACGATGGCGACGACGACGGTCAGCCCGAGTGCGACGATACGCTGCTGCCCATCGTCTTTGCCCACGGATTAATCGAGAACGGCGACGCGTTCCACACCCAGACACAGCGCCTGACCACCAACGGCTACTGCCCGGAGCAAATCCACAGCTTCGACTGGAACACCCTGGGCGATGTGAAGTACGAAACCCTGCGCCTCGAGGGCTTCGTAGCCGAGGTGATGCAACGTAGCGGCGCGCAGCAGATCGACCTGCTGGGGCACTCGATGGGCGGCTACCTGTGTCACGAGTTCCTCTCGCGGCCCGGCAATCCGGCGCTGGTGGCACACTACGCCAACCTTGCCGCGCTCCCCTACCAGGACTTCCCCGCGCTGGTCGATACGCTCAACATCTCATCGCCCGACGACTACATCATCGGCGGCGTCACCCAGATCGAGGGTGCGCAAAATGTGGTTCTGCCTGGCCTGGATCATCTGCAACTGGCGACCTCGGCCCAGACGTTTGACGAGATTTATCGCTTCTTCAACGACCGTGAGCCGCGCACCACCCAAATCGAGCCGCACAGCCCGATCCGCCTCGCGGGTCGCGTGTTGACCCTGGGCGAGAACCTGCCCAAAGCGGGCATCGAACTGCGTGTCTATCAGGTCGATCCGGCGAACGCGATGCGTTACAGCGAGCAGCCGCTGGCCGTATTTCAGGTCGACGACAACGGATATTGGGGCGAGCTGATTGCCGAGCCCGAGGCCTATTACGAGTTCGTCTACATCGACCCCGACCCGGAGTTGCCGCCGGTGCACTACTACCGCGAGCCGTTCGTGCGTTCCAGCGACAAGGTCCACTTCCGCTCATTCCCCGGACCGGAGAGCTTCCTTGGGTACGTGTTCCGGCTGATCCCCTTTGACGACGAGTTGGCCTTGGTCGCCTACCTCAACCTCAACCGCTCGCTGGTCGCGGGCCGCGACACGCTGCTGGTCAACGGATTGGACCTCGCGGCCACGCCCATCGGTGATCCGCAGGCCTCGACCATCGTTGTGGGATTCATCGACTCCAACTTCAACGGCGTCAGCGACCTGACAATGGCCGGATTCCCGTTTGACATGGTGCCGTTCATCCGCGTTTTCGACATGCGTGTGGCCGGCGACCAGCAGGCCGCGACGAACTTCGAGTTCAGCGGTCGCCCCCTGGCCGTGCGCAATTGGCCCTCGCGCTCAGAGGGAATCTCCATCGCCTTTTTTAATTAGCGCTCACAAGGAGCTTAGCAATGAAACGGGTTGGGTTCATTCTGAAAGTTCGGCAGGAGATGCTCGCGGAGTACAAACAAAAGCACGAGCAGGTCTGGCCCGAGATGCTCGAAGCGCTAAGCCGTCAGGGCTGGCACAACTACTCGCTGTTCATGCACGACGACGGGCTGCTGTTCGGCTACTTCGAGGCGCAGCGCGACTTCCAATCAGCGCTGGAGGGCATGGCCAGTGAAGAGATCAACGCGCGCTGGCAAAAAACCATGGCCCCCTTTTTCGAGGCGCTGGACGGCCGCAACCCGGACCAGGGGATGCTCGAACTGACCGAGGTCTTTCACCTGGACTAACCAGGCTAATTTCGCAGCTTTTCTTGGCGCTCAACCAGGTACAGCAAGTGGCGCTCAACGCGCTCGCGTTGGGGATGATCCGGCGCGGCGCCGTCCAGAAACACGCGGAAATGCTCGATGGCAAGGTCGTTGCGCCCGGCCCCGCCATAGCCCGTTGCCAATCCCAGGTGGACCGACGCCGCGCGATAGGGCTGATCAATGCCGACCAGCGCCTGATGGGCGTTATCGATATCGGATCGTACCGCGGCCAGGCCCAGGCCGATCAACGCCCGATCGTAGTCCGGGTTAAAGCGCAGGGCGTGACGCATCGAGACGATTGCCGCCGTCGGATCGTTCAGCGCCAACTGGCACAGGCCGAGGTTGTAGGCGGCCTCGGGGTTGGCCGGGAACAGTTCCAGACTGCGGTTGAACGCATCGGCGGCGAGGATCAACCGTTCATCCGAGCGTTCGCCTCCGGCCTTGGCCAATTGGTAATAGGCCGAGCCCAGATTGTTGAACGCCTCGGGGCTTCCCGGGTCGGTGGCCACGGCCCGGGTCCAGAGCCGAATGTCGCTACGCCAGTCCAGGCTACGGTCGAAGCTGATCGCTCCGAACAACAGCAGGTTGATTGCGACCAAAGCGCCGATCGCTTTGCTAAAGCGCGACGCACGGTCCAGCGGCAGGGCCGTGCACAACGCGGCCAGGCCCAGGCTGGGCAAGTAAAGATAGTGCTCGACGAACAGCTTGTTGAGCGAGGCCACGTTGAGAAACGGCGCCACGCTCAAAATGTAAAATCCGACGCCAAAGGCCGCGATCCGCGAACGTCGCGCCGCGAGCAACAGCAGCACGGCGACCAGAATCAGCACCGCGAGCTTGATCCACCACAGCGTCGCGGCCGGGCTCTGTGCGGCGATGCTGTAGTAGGGGCGCAGATACAACGGCAGCAGCAGCACGCGCAGGTGATCGAACAGCAGCGGCGGGGTCGCGGCCAGCTGCCTGCCCAGGTCCAAGCCGCTGCCCTGGCCCACCAGCGCGATACCCAGCAGCGAGCGCCAAGCCAGGTAGGCTGCGGCCAGCAGCCAGTGGCCCGCGGCGAACAGCGCCAGCTTGCCGCGCGTCCCGCGGCGCCACAGCTCGCGGTGGAAGATCAGCGCGCAGAGCATCAGCAGCGCGGGCAACACGATGGCGCTTTCCTTGGACAACAGCGCCAGAGTCATCGTAATCAGCGACCAAGCGTAGGCCCGGCGCTCGCCGCCAAGCGCGCGCACGCCGTAGATCAGACTCAGCAGGACAAACAGCGTTGCGAGCAGCCCGCCGCGGTTGCCGACCATCGCCACCTGCTCAACATGCACCGGGTGTAATGCGAACAGCAGTGCGCCGAACACCGCAGCTTTAATGCGGCCCGGGGCGAGCAGCAGCAGCAGCTTAAACGCCGCCAAGCTGGCGCAGATGTGCAGCAACAGGTTGGTCAGGTGAAAGCCGAACGGGTTGAGTCCCCACAGCCGGTATTCGACAAAAAAGGTCAACGGCTGCAGCGGCCGATAGAAGTTCATCGAATGCGGGAATTGGTTGAAGCGCCCCAGGTCGTTGGTGAAGTAGCGCGGTAGGTTGGCCGGGTTCCCCAGATGCGGGTTGTCGCGGATCAGGCTCAAGTCGTCCCAGACGAAGTCGCCGGCCAGGGTCGGCAGGTAGGCCAGGCAGGTCAGCGCCGCGATCAGCAGGCACAACGGCAACAACGACCGGGCGGTTCCCTCAGCTGGCTGCGAAGACATCTGCAATACGATCCAGAATAAACCCTACGGGACGCTGTGGATTACGCGGGTGACCACCGGAACGTACTCCGCGTTGGTCTCGAGCCTGCGCAGCACCAGCCTTAAAAAGACGAAGACCAGCGCCATCCCGAGCATGCCGCTGAAGCCCACAACCAGCTCCTCGGGCAGCCCCAAGGCAATGGCGGACGCCAGAGTGCGGCCCAGCAGCGCCCCGCAGATCAGTCCGATCAACGGCGTGATGTAGAGCAGCGCGCTGACCTTGAGCACGTTAGGCGCGCCCACCGATACCTCCACCGTATCGCCCTTACGAGCCCCGGCGCGGTTGAGCGCGCGCAGGTGCATCAGCTTCTTCTCCGGCCCGAGCATCTCGCAGCCGCAGTGCCCGCCGGCCTCGGCGTGACAGCCCTGGCAGGCCTGTCCCCGCCGCGCCTGGACCACAGCCAGCTCACCCTGTATCTCGATTACTGTTCCCTGCTCTTCCATTGCACCCGATCTTAGCTCACGTTGGGAAAGGGGGCCATTAGCCTGAACCGTTTACGGATCCCCTGCTGCCGGTCTTGCAAAAAGATTAAACGCTCTGCGCGACGCGGGGAGGATCGTTGCTCAACGACCTACGCAGGACGCGAGTTTTGCGGGCGGCTCAAAGCCGCCATCAGCAGGCCCACGGCCAACCCCAGCGCGCTGTAGACGTGACTCAGCAAATGCATCAGCGCGAACCTCGCGGCGAAGGGCAACCCGCGGGTGCGCAACACAAATCCCAGCAGCCCGCGGTTGAGCGCTGCCCAGCCGATCAGAGTCGCGCCGAGCAGCGCAACGGCCCAGGTCCACAGCCCCAACAGCAGCAGCGCGGCCAGCACCGGCAGCGCGGCCGCGGCCAATCCCGCGGCGATCAGATTGTGCGGCTTGAGGTTGAGCACCGGGGTAAAACGGCGGCGACGGACCATCAGCGCGGTCCAGGGCACGGCGCGGAATTTCAGGTCGCTGATGATCAACCCGGCCAGGGTGTAGCGCTTGACGTGCGTGACCTGGATGCGCGGATCGATCTCGACCTTAATCCCCGCGGCGCTCAGCCGGTATCCCAGGTCGATGTCTTCCACGCTGGCCGCGGCAAAACTTTGGTCGAACCCGCCCACTGCCTGGAACGCCTCGCGCCGCAACGCGCCGCAGCCCGCCCAGAAGGTGTCTATCGGCCCGGCGCTTTGCCGGTGGGTGTAGTGATGCACCAGGTTCTTGTAGACCGAGGCGAAATTACGCGGCTCGGTGTGCGCGGTGTAGGCGCCGAACACGCCGCCAAGCGTCGGGTCCTGCTCAAGGCGACGCTCGATCAACTCGATGGCGTCGGGCTGCGCCAGCACGTCGGCATCCACGAACAGCAGCACGTCGCCGCTGCCGGCCGCGGCCCCGACGTTGCGCGCATATGCCGCACCGCGCGGATCGAGATTGCGAATGTGGATCAGCCCGTCGATCTGCGATAGGCGCTCGAAGCCTTGATCCTCGCTCGCGTCGTCGACCAGCACGATCTCGTCCGGCGGACGCGACGAGGAGCGCAGGCGCTCGACGCAACGCTCGATGGTGGCCTCGGCATTGCGAAACGGGATAACAACGGTGATCCGCATCGGGCCCAGCATCGCCCAAGCCGCTGGCGAACCGCAAGCGCCGTGCACCCATCAATTTCTCGACCAAGCCTGAATTATTCATGAGGGTTCGTCGCGAGGCGTACAAGATGCCGCAAGAACAAGGAAGCCGAGTCGATACTCCGCAGGCGTACCCTCTGCGGTACGTCGAGGACGGATCAGCGAGGATGACACCGTTATTGCGAGCAGATTGTGCGCCGCAGCAGAAGCTTCATGAATAATTCAGGCTGGGGGAACCGGGATGTATACTGTCGATGTTCCAGATACAGGAGGATCGACGATGGCCGTAATCGGAGTCGTGGGAGCCGGCGCTTGGGGAACCGCGTTCGCAGTGCAGCTGGCTAAGAACGGCCACGCGGTAAGGCTCTGGGCCTTTGAGCCCGACCTGGTGCAGACCATGCGCCAAACTCGCGAGAACGACCTGTACCTTCCGGGGATCGAGATCCCGGAAACCGTCACACCGACCGCCGAGATGGCCAAGGCCTGCGACGTGCAAATCGTGGTGCTGGCCTGCCCGTCAAACCACTTCCGCGCCGTGGCGTCCAAGGCGGTCGAGCACACGCCGCACGATGCGCCGCTGGTGATTTTGACCAAGGGGCTCGAGGAGCAGACCCTGGAACTGATGACCGAGGTGCTCGTCGGGATGCTCGATCCCCAACGCGCCGCGCGCATCGCCGTGCTCAGCGGCCCGAGCTTCGCCCGCGAGGTGGCCGAGGGTCAGCCCACCGACGTGGTGCTCGCGGCGCTCGACAACGCCGTGGCCAAACAGCTGCAACAGCAGTTCCACACGCCGTTCTTCCGCGTCTACACCAGCGACGACCCCATCGGCGTGCAGGTCGGCGCCACAATTAAGAACGTGATCGCCATTGCCGCCGGCGGCATCGACGGCATGGGGCTGGGGCTAAACACCCGCGCCGCGTTGATCACCCGCGGGCTGGCCGAAGTCACGCGCCTGGGAGTGGCCAAAGGGGCCAACCCGCTGACCTTCCTGGGTCTGGCCGGAATCGGCGACCTGGTGCTGACCTGCACCGGCGAGCTGTCGCGCAATCGCACCTTCGGCAAGCGCGTGGCCCGCGGCGAAGGCCCGCTGGAAATCATCGAGTCCCAGGGAGCGGTGGTCGAAGGGTATTACGCGGCCAAGGCCGGGTATCGGCTGTCGCAGCAGCTTGGCGTGGACATGCCGATCACCGAACAGGTCTATAAGGTGCTGCACGAGGACAAGCCGCTCCAAGACGCGTTGCGCGATCTACTCAAACGCGAGTTCAAGGACGAGCTGATGGGGATCGTGCGCGTCGACAGCTCATAGCTCGCGCAGTACGCTGGTCGTTGACCAACGATCCACCCCGCGTCGCGGAGAGCATCGTTTAACAATGTGTCTGCTTTTAAGGTGCGAGTTCCGTCTCGTCCTGTGAGGTGACGTCGAAGTCGCCTTGGCGTAGGCGCTCGACGTGTTCGCGCAGCCGCTCGCTGTCCTGGGCGGGGAAGCTTTCAATGCGGACTTGCATGCCCGGTTGTACGTCCAGCCGCTGGGCGGTCTCGGCGTCGACCGTGCTGACCACGCGGCCGCCGAGCTCCAACAGCTCCATCGTGTCGAGCATAATCAGGTGCAATCCGACCTGGGCCCCCTCGTGCAGCGGATGGCGCGTGGGTACGAACATCCCGCCCTGGTGGATGTTGCGGTCGTACTGATCGATCAATTGCCGGGTATTGCAACAGGTCAGTCGCACGGGATTGACGTAACGCACGCCGCCGTTGCGCTCGCGCACATAGCTGAGGTAGACCACCTCCTCGAGCATTTTGAGGTAGCCCTGATTGGGCTCGATGAGCTGCAGGCCGAACTCCGGACGTCCCGAGTTGGTAAAACGCTGCCCGGCAAACCACCGCACGCGGCCAACCTCGGAGATCGCCCCGCTGTGCCAATCGAGCAACAGCGCTAGCTGCTGGTCGGTATCAAAATACATCGGCGCGTCCAGGGCCAGGCCCTTGCTCGACACGTTCTTGGTAACGCCAAGCACCGAGGGTTTGTTCAAGCCAAAACGCGCCCTGATACGAATCCTGCAGCGACAGCCGTCTCTTGTGAACATTGGTCCACTCTTCGGTTTAAGGTTTTTAGAGAGGGCCTTTAATTATCCCACATCGAAAACGCAGGTCAAGAGAAAAACATATACATGGGTCGTATTATAATCATATTTAGTTTTGTATTACAATGAAGTGCCGAGCGCTACGGCTTGATGTTGTCTTCTTTTATCAACTTTAAGCTGTTGGCCACCACCAGCAGACTGGCGCCCATGTCGGCCAGAACCGCCAGCCAGAGCGTCGCCACTCCGAGCAATGCCAGGGCGAACACCACGGCCTTGATGCCGATCGCCAGGGCCACGTTCTGCCTGATCACCGTCAGGGTGCGTCGGCCCAGGCGTACCGCCCGCGCCAGCCCGAACAGGTCGTCCGAGAGCAGCGCCACGTCGGCGGACTCGATGGCCACGTCGGTTCCGGCCGCGCCCATGGCGAATCCGACCGAGGAAGCGGCCAGGGCCGGGGCGTCGTTGACCCCGTCGCCGACCATGCCGACCATGTGGTAACGGCGTTTTAGCTGGTAGATCTGCTCGAGCTTATCCTCGGGCAGCAGGTTGGAGTAGATCTCGTCGATGCCCGCGTTGTAGGCCACGCCCTCGGCGCTCTCCTGGTTGTCGCCGGTGAGCAAGGCCAGGCGTTTGATCCCCGCGCGTTTGAGCTCCTGCATTGCCCGGGGAGCCTCGGGTCGCATGTTGTCCGAGACCAGCAGGATCGCCAGCGGTTCCTGCTCGCTGCTGAGCAGCAACACACTGTTGCCGCTGAGCTCAAGATGCTCGACCTGCTTGTGCAGATCCTTGTTGCACAGTCCGCTGTTGTGCAGCATGCGATGGGAGCCGATGGTGTAGCCTTGGCCCTCGATCACACAGTGCGCTCCCAATCCCGGAATGCTCTTGAACTGCTCGGGGTCGGGCACGGCCAATCCCATCTCCATCGCCCTGGCGCGGATCGCCCTGGCCAGCGGATGCTCCGAGCGCTTCTCCAGCGCCGCGGCGATCAGCATCAGCTCGCGTTCACGCATTCCGGTCAGCGGGATCACATCTGTCAGCCGTGGCTCGCCAAAAGTCAGGGTACCGGTCTTGTCCAGCGCCATCGCGTCGATTTTGCCCAGAGCTTCGAGAAACGATCCACCTTTAATCAGCACGCCGCTACGCGCCGCGGCGGTCAGGCCGGTGATAATCGCCACGGGTGTGGAGATCACCAGGGCGCAGGGACAGGCGATTACCAGCAACACCAGCGCGCGGTAGAACCAGTCGGCCCACGCGCCGCCCTGCAGCAGCGGCGGCAGCAAGAAGACCAGCAGCGCCGCGACGATCACCAGCGGCGTGTAGATCCGGGCGAAGCGCTCGACCGTGCGCTGCACCGGTGCGCGCGATTCCTGGGCCTGCTCGACCAGATGGATGATTCGCGAGAGCACGGTATCTTGCGCGCGGTGGGTGCTGGTGATCTCGAGAAAGCCCGAGCCGTTGAGCGTGCCGGCGAACACCTCGTCGCCCTTGTAGCGATCGACCATCTTGGACTCGCCGGTGATCGGCGCCTGGTTGACCTCGGACGCTCCGCCGGAAACCACGCCGTCGACCGGGATGCGCTGGCCGGGCTTGACCAGTACCGTCTCGCCGATCTCGACCTTGTCCGCGGGCAACTCCAGCTCGTACCCGCGACGCCTGACCACCGCGATCGGCGGCGCCAAATCGAGTAGCTTGCCGATCTCGCCGCGGGCGCGACGCATGCTGCGCGCCTCGAGCAGCTCGGCCAAGGAGAACAGCGAGACTACCGCCGCGCCCTCGAACCATTCGCCGAGGATCGCCGCGCCGATTACGGCCACGCTCATCAACACGTTCATGTCCAGGTCGAGCCTGCGCACCGACCCGAAAGCTTTGAGGAAGATCCGCGCGCCGCCGATCAGTATTGCCACCACGTACAACGGCACCGTGTATTGAGCGGGGATCGACAGCACTCCGCCCAGTGCGGCGAGCACGATCAGGTACAACGCCGAGAGCACCTGGATCGTCTGTCCGCGCAGATCGCCCTGTTCCTGTTCCCGAACATTCTGGCGTCCGCCCTCGCCACTGAGCTGGTAGCCCAGGCCGCGCACCGCGCGCTCGACCCGTTGGGCAGCCTCCTCGTTGCTCAGCCGAACCTTGAGCCAACCCGAAGTCGCATCGCAAAACGCGGACTGCACGCCATCGACCTGAGCCAACGTGCGCTCGACCTTGGACGCGCACGACGGGCAGTCCATACCCAAAATTCGGTAGCTGTGCTCTATCAAGTCCACGTATCAGATTCTCCTGCCGAATCGCGGGAGTCTACATGAGCTGAATCATAGGGCAAGACGGATGCAGGCAATATCGAATCTCTGTAGCATTTTCAGCGCCGCCAATTGACGTATCAAGGATGTTTAGATTACTAATAAGTTAATCGTTAAAACCAGATCGCCTTGGGGGAGGTAAGTAATGCTCAGCTTTTTCTCGCAGACGCTTATTACCGGGCACCTCGAGCTGATTACCAGCACCGTCTTCCAGAAATACCCTGAGTTAATCGCAGAGTTGATCGGCGAACAACATGGGATATATGCCCTATATAAAGGAAAGAACCACCGACTGGTCTACGTCGGCCTGGCCCGCGACCTTAAAAAACGCCTTAAGCAACACCAGCGAGATAAGCTGGCAGGGAAATGGGATCACTTCAGTCTCTATATCACCCGCAAGTCCGAGCATATGAGAGAGCTTGAAACCTTCGTGTTGCGCATTGCCAACCCCAAAGCAAATATTTCCTTGGGCAAGTTGAAAAACTCGGAGGATCTGAAAAAGGTTTTGAAGAGCAGATACCAGGAGGTCAAACGCCGAGAAGAAGATATCATTTTTGGCAACAAACGATCCAACGCGCAAAATCCCAAGGGCAAGGGGAAAAAGGGAGCAACTTCCAGGATAAAAGCAAAGAGCGCCAAGCCTGTTCTCAAAGGGCTGTTATCTGGCAAGACGATCAAGGCCACGTACAAGGGAAAAGAGTACAAGGCACATGTGTTGTACAGCGGAAGAATCCAGTTCAACGGAGCACTCTACAACACCCCCTCGGGCGCAGGGCGGGCTGTCTGCCGCCGCAATGTGAACGGTTGGAACCTCTGGAAATACCGGACAGCCAACGGCCAATGGGAACCGCTTTCGAATCTGCGCCGCTAGAGATCAGAGTTGCTGTTGATCCAGCACCCCGCCAAATTGTCATTCTTGGCCCGTGGTCTTCATGGAGTTCCCGCTATCGATTCGGGCGACTTTAGGTTGCCGCGATGCTCGCGCATTCATCTGGTCGTTTCCCAATGATCCTTTTCGCATCACGGAGCGCGTCAATGCATTGCGACCTTGGTGCTGCACGTGCTTGCTGCACCTTGAATGCACCGCGGGTTTTATGACGGCTCAACGCCGCTCAAGGTAGATTCTTAATCTTGAACTTATTAGAATACCGCACTTGAATGCGAAGAGTGGCGTCGGTCCCTGCACCGGGGATCATTGACCTAGAACTTACAGCACTTGTGCCCGCATCAGGGTCATTCACTGGAGGAGCGTTGTGAGAATTCGGATTTGCTTGCTGATCTGTGCGGCGGCTTTGTTCGTCATGGCCACTTCGGCCGTGGCCGGGCTGAGTTACGTTCCCAACACCTACGGCCTCTCGGCGCGCGGTGTGGGCATGGCCAACGCGTTGACCGCGGTGACCGACGACGTGGGGGCGGTGTTCTTCAACCCGGCCAGCCTGGCGATCCCCAAAAGCAGCCGCGTGGGACTGGGCTACATCTACGGCGCTCCGTTCCTGAGCAGCGAGGGTCCGGGCGGCAAGATGGAGTTCGACTCGTCCAACGAGGTCGTCACCGTGGGGATGAGCCTGGACATGCACAAGCTGTTCACCAGCGGCCGCGGCCTGGGCTTCGGCCTGGGACTGACCATCGACGAGAACGGCAAGGCGTTCATCCGCTTTGAGGATCGGCGCTCGGACGACGGCCAGTTTCTGCGTTACGGCTCGACCAGCGCGGCGATCGTCGCCGGCGCGGGGATCGAGGTGATCCCGATGCTCAACCTGGGCGCGGGAATTATATTGCAACTTCACGGCGGCACGGCCTTGGCGGTCAACACCGACCTGGGCGGCAACGCCACCAACGAATCGATGAGCCTGGGCTCCGACACCTACCCCACGCCGATCGTCTCGGCGCTGGTGCGGCTGGAGCCGATCAACATCGGGCTGACCTGGCGCGCGGAGAACTTCGGCGAGATGGGACCGATCACCGCCGACACCCTGGCCACGGTGGGCGGCTCGCCGCTGGCGACCCTGCCGCTCAAGCTGAGCTACCGCGACGCGTTCATCCCGATGCAGGTCGCCCTGGGCGTGGCCTACGACATCTCCCCGGAGCTGCTGCTGGCCTTTGACTTCACCTGGCACCAGTGGTCGCGTTTTGTCGACATCGTCGAGGAGAAGGACGACGCCCGGCGCGATTCGCAGTTCGACTTCCGCGACACATTCGTGCCGCGCCTAGGGATCGAGTGGAACATCAGCGAGGCCCACACCCTGCGCGCGGGCTACTTCTACGACATGACCCCAGTGGACGGCATCGGCACCTACCGGCCCTACGAGGACATGCCCAACGTGTTGGGCTTCGTGATCGTGGACAACGACAAGCACGCCGCCTCCCTGGGATACGGCTTCAGTTGGATCGACGTTCCCAAGCTCAATCAGCCGATCAAGGTCGACCTGGCCTACCAGTTCCACTACCTGGTTCCGCGGACCACCAAGACCTCGGACGGCTACAAATTCCAGAGCGAGGGCACAGTCCACACCGGCGCACTGACCTTCTCCTTCGGCTTCTAGGAGGTTGGCGATGTATCAGCGCGGATTGATCTGCATCTTGCTGATTGTGTCTTTGGCCCTGTTCGCCGCCTGCTCCGAAAAGGACGACGACGCCGGGCTCGAGACTTCAAAGATCGACAACTTCACCCTGCTCGCGGCCTACCCCTATCAGGGGATGCAGCAGGTGCCGGTGCATGCCCGGGTGCACCTGGCGTTCTCCGCGCCGATCGACCCGGCGACCGTCGAGGGGCAGGTGAGCTTTGTGCGGCTGCTCGAGCGCGGCGGCACCGAGTCCGTGGACCACAAGCTGACCCTACACCGCAGCTCGGTGGAACTGACTCCGCTGGTCCCCCTGCGCGGCAACCAGAGCTACCGCGTGCGACTGCGCAACGGCGTGCGCGACTTCCAGGGACGCGCGCCGCTGATGGACGGTAAGATCCAGCAGATCGTGTTCCAGACCAAGCCCGACCGGCCCGACTCCAGCGCCTTCCCCACTGTCGCCTACACCAACCCGGCCCAGGACGAGGTGCTGGACATCTCGACCTTCCGCATTGCGTTTTCCGAGCCCATCGTTGCCCAAAGCGTGATCTACGGCCAAAGCGTGCATCTGCGCGTGGCCGGCGAAGACGCCAAGGCCGACGATGATGATGACGACGACCAACAGGACGAGGGTCCGGCGGACGAGCCCGGCGAGCTGGTGGCAGCGCGGGTCTTTGTGCAGGGCAACCTGGTGGTGATCGATCCGCTCGACGACCTCAACCCGAAGCTGCCCTACGAGCTGACCATCGAGGCCGACCCCTTCGAGTACCCGGACGCCGACGACGATGAATCATCCAAGGCCGACGACGATGATGACGACGACGATGACGATGTGGCCGTTGCCGCGATCCACGATCTGAACGGCGCGGGGTTGCAGCAGGCGTTCGTCTGGAGCTTCTACCCGCAAAGCACTGAGCCGCGACGCCGGCTGATCACCGACGCCTGGCCCTCGGCCGCGGACGGCGACCTGCACGAGGCCCTCGACCCGGAAGACATGCCGCTGAGCCCGCTGACCGGCCGTCCGGCGAACACGATGATCGCCGACAGCAAACTGCTGGGCGAGTCCGTGTTGTACGTGGGCGGCGCGCTGTTCAGCGAGCTGGGCGAGACCGGCGACTTCTCGCAGATTCCGCTGACGATCCGCGCCGGCGAAAAACTGATCACCAGCAGCATGAGCGCGATGCTCGGCGGCAAGATTCCCGCCGGGCTGGTCACCGGCCCGCTGACCATCGAGATGCTCAGCGACGTGTCGGGCTATTTGCGCGACAGCCGCGACTATGTTGGCAACACCGAGGTGCTTCCCGCGCTGACCCTGGTGATGGACATCTCGCTCACGGCCGAGGATCCGACCGCCAACTCGAACATGACCCAGCAGATCCTGGGGGTCGAACTGGTGGGCGTGAGCTACGTGCGCGAGGACGGCGAGATGGTGCTCGAGCTGATGGGCTACTCCGAGCTCAAGCTGGCCGGCGAGTCGATCCCGACCACGATCTCGCTCTACCAGATTCCCTACCCCGGCACGCCGCAGCGCAAGGCCGACCGCACGCCGCCGCAGGCGCTCTCGAGCCTGCCGCAGCAGTCGTCCAAGCTGGTGCCGGTCGAGTCGCCGGTGATCGTCTTTTTCAACGAGGCGCTCGACCCGACGACCATCGAGTTCGTCAAGCTCTACAACGCGGACGAAGAGCAGGTGCCCTGCGCGGTGAGCGTGGACGGCGCCAAGGTCGCGCTGCGGCCGATCGAGCCGCTTGAGCCCTCCTCCGCCTACGGCGTGTTCGCCGAACCCGGACTTTGCGACTTGGCGGGCAACGCCCTGACCGAGCGTTGGGGCACGACGTTCTCGACCAACGCGGCCGCCTGGTCGTACTGGCCGCCCAAGCTGGGGACCATGGACGTGCCCAACGAGTACGGCTCGACCTACCCGTGCAACCTGTGGCCCACGGTGTTCTTCACCCAGGTGATGAACCGCGAAACGATGTACTACGGCGACACCGTACTGCTCTACGACATCGACGCGGGCACCCTGGTGAACGCCACCAGCGTGGTCGACTGGCGCAAGCTGGTGATCATCCCCGACGAGCCGCTGACCCCCGGGCGGCGCTACCGCCTGCAGCTCAGCGAGGAAATCCGTTCCTACGGCAGCGCGCAGCTCGACACGGACAACGACCTGGAGCCCGGCGGCGAGGACTACCGCCTGGACTTCACCGCGGTCGAGCCCACGGCCGACGTCGAGCTGTTTTTACACGCCGACCCGATCTCCGACACCGACGGCAACGGCTTCTTCGACGACACCGAAACGCCCACGCCCGAGAATCAAATTGAGATCCTCTCCGCCTTGATCGTCTGGCCCAGCTACGTCAGCGGCGAGATGGTCTCGTTCGTCAGGGGGCTGGCCTACGACCGCGACGGCGAGCCGTACCTGGACATCTCGCTCTCCAGCGGCATCGTGCTCTACGCCACCTCCACCTCAATGGGCCTGACGATGGACGACGACGACAAGTCGCCGGGCGATCCCGGGCCCGTGGGCATGGGTCCGATCACCATCGACGTTTTCCAGACCGGTATGGCCCCGGTGGTCGAGGCCGACGACGGTCTGCCGCAGATGAACATCTCGATGATGACCTACTTCACGGTGCGCAACGGAATCCTCAACGCGCTACTCGAGCACGAGCTGGCCCTGGAGCAAACCGGCCGGATGTTCTTCAACGACGACGGCCGAATGGAGGTGCTGATCAGCGGACAGTCCGACATCAGCATGCTCGGCGGACTGCTGGTGCTGCCCTCGGATGTAAAGATGCGGGCTGTCTCGCCGCCGCCGCTATGATCGGCGGCCGACCCAATAATTACCGCAGGGAGTAATGATGAAGTTCGAGTTCAGCGATCGCATCCGCCACCCGCGGGATACGGTCTACCAGACCTACCGTGACCGGCTGGACGAGTTCTCCGAGTACATGGACGACATCGAAACAATCACGCTGCTCGAGCGCGACGAGACCGATCCCGACCAAATCAAGTTGCTCAACGAGTGGACCAGCGGCAGCAAGATCCCCTCGTTCCTACGGCCGTTGGCCAAGCGCTACGACGTCAGCCGCCTGACCTGGCTCGACCACGCCCGCTGGGTCGCGTCCGAGAACGCGGTCTACTGGCGGATGGAATTCCCGCTGCTCAAGCAATACGTCGAGGCCAGCGGCTGCAACGTGATGGAACCCGACGGCGAGCAGACGGTGATCACCGTCAACGGCGAACTCCTACTGGACTTCAGCTCGGTGCGCTTCATGCCCAAACTGGTTGCCAACCGGCTGATTGGGCAGACCGAGAAATTCGTGCTGAAAATGATCGAGCCCAACCTAAAGAAGATCAACCGCGGACTGGAGCGCTTTCTCGACGATCAGTCGGCGCAGCAGAGCAAGCAAGCCAAAAAGACAAAGAAATAGCCGTTCCCCAAGGCACAAGGGAGGTGTCGGACTATGACTGCACGCGCAGCCGAGCCCCTGGACAACCTTTTCAATCCCCAACGCCTGGCAGTGATCGGCGTCAGTCCGCGCAAGACCAACCTGGCCCGCGGCATCGTCGAAAACCTGCTGACCATGGGCTTCACCGGCGAGATCTATCCGGTCGGGCGCTCGGGCGGCGTGGTGTTCGGAATGAAGATCTACCGCAACGTGTCCGACGTTCCGGCACCGCTGGACGCGGCCGCGATCCTCACCCCGGCGCATACGCTACCCGACATCCTCGAACAGTGCGGCCGCCACGGCGTCAAGTTCGCCTACGTGCAGTCGGCGGGATTCTCCGAGTACGGCCGCAAGGGCGCGCTGCTCGCCGATCGCGCGGCCCAGATCGCGCAGGACTACGGCATGCGCTTTGTCGGGCCCAACGGCATCGGCGTGATCAACATGGACAACGGCCTGTGCGTGCCCTTCCCGACCATGCCGCAGATGTTCAAAGGGCACGTCTCGGTGCTCTCGCAGTCCGGCGGCGTGGGCATTTCCTACATCCAGGAGTTTCTCAAAGAGCACGTGGGCATGGCCAAGTTCGCCTCGCTGGGCAACAAGCTCGACGTCGACGAGGTCGACCTGCTGCCGGTGCTGCTGCGCGACGAGCAGACGCATACGATCTGCGTCTACCTCGAGGGCTTCAGCCGCGGCCGCGAGTTCTTCCTCGAAATGCGCAAGGCCCGCAAGCCGATCATCGTGCACAAGTCGAACATCGGCCGGGCCGCGCAGAAGATCGCGGCCAGCCACACCAGCGCGATGGTCAGCGACGACGCGGTGGTCGACGCGGCGATCAAGCAGGCCGGCGCCCTGCGCTGCGACGAGATCAACCAGATGATCGACGCGGCCAAGGCGCTCTCGCTGCCGGCAATGAAGGGCAACCGGCTGGCGATCATCAGCCGCTCGGGCGGCCACGCGATTATAGCCGCAGACCACTGCGAAAAGTTCGGCTTCGAGCTGCCGCCGTTCCCGCGCGAAGTGATCGCCAACGCCGAGGAGAAGCTGCGCGCTAAGGTAATCAAGCTGGACAACCCGATGGACCTGGGCGACCTGTACGACCTGGATGCCTACAAGCACATCCTGGCCGACGTGGTCTCGCGTCCGCAGTTCGACGCGATCTGCTTCCTGTTCACTTACATCAGCCGCTACGACCCGCGCATCCCCGAGGAGATGATCAGCTTCCTGGCCGAGCTCAACCGCAAGCACAACAAGCCGGTGGCCATGGGACTGATCTCCTGGCACTCCGAGGCGCGGCGGCTCAAGGAGATGTTCGACTTCCCGATCTTCACCACGCCCGAGGAGGCGGTGCGCGCCCTGGCGATCAGCCGCGACAACCACGTCAATCTGCAGCAGCGCTGCGGCGCGTACCGCGTGCCCAAGATCAAGGGGCGCGACCTTGAGCGCGTGGACGCGATCCGCGAGTCCACGCGCGGCCAGGCATCGCTGAACCGCCAGGCGTTGGAGGTGCTCGAGGCCTACGCCATCCCGGCGATCCGCGGCAAGCTGGCCACGTCCGTGGGAGGCGCGGTCAAGGCCGCGCGCGAGATCGGCCTGCCCGTGGCGCTTAAGGTCGAGAGCCCGGACGTGACCCACAAGAGCGATTGCGGCGGCGTGCTGCTCGACCTGCGCACCGTGGCCGAGGTGCGCGAGGGCTGGGACAAAATGATGGCTGCGATCAACACGGCCTACCCCCGAGCCCAAATCCGCGGCGCGCTGGTGCAAAAATACGCGGACCAGGGCCTGGAGCTGATCCTGGGATTCAAGCAGGATAACGACTTCGGTCCGATCGTGATGCTCGGCTGGGGCGGGATTTACACCGAGGTGCTCGGCGACACGGTGCTGCGCGTGGCGCCTTTCGACCGCGCCGAGGCGCGCAGTATGGTCGAGCAACTGCGCGGCTCCAAGATCCTCCACGGCACGCGCGGCCGCGGCCCGTCCGACCTGGCCGCCCTGGAGCAGACGCTGGTCAAGCTCTCGATACTGGCCGCGGAGCAGCCCTGGATCAGCGAGATGGACATCAACCCGTTGCGGGTGTATCCCAAGGGCAAGGGGGTGCTGGCGGTAGACGCCAGGATCATCCCCGTCGCATAGACGCAACAACCAATCGGAGCGGATGGAGCGGATGGAGCGGATCAAGCTCACGCAGCTTTCTCACGGCGCAGGCTGAGCCTGTAAGCTGGCGCCGGGAGCGCTGCAAAAGATACTGAAGCACCTGCCCGTACCGCAGGACGCGCGGATCATCGTCGGCACGGCCGTGCCTGACGACGCCGCGGTGGTGCGCCTCGATGACGAGCGCGCCCTGGTGCTGACCACCGACTTCTTCACGCCGATCGTCGATGACCCCTACCTGTTCGGCCGCATTGCCGCGGTCAACGCGCTCTCCGACGTCTACGCCATGGGCGGCGAACCGTTCGCCGCGCTGAACCTGCTGTCGATTCCCCAAGGCAAGCTGCCCGACGAGCTGGTCGCGGCGATTTTACGCGGCGGGTACGACGCCGCAGCCGAGGCGCACTGCATGGTGCTCGGCGGCCACACCGTGGACGATCCCGAACCCAAGTACGGCCTGGCCGTGGTCGGCCTGGTGCACCCCGATCGCGTGCTGACCAACGCCACGGCGCGTCCCGGCGACGTGCTGGTATTAACTAAACCCCTGGGAACCGGGTTGATCGCCACGGCAATCAAGGCCGAGTCCGCGCAGCCGCAACAGATCGACGCGCTGGTGCAATCCGCCTGCCTGCTCAACGAGCAAGGGATGCGCGCGGCGATCGCCGCGGACGTGCACTCGCTGACCGACGTCACGGGCTTCGGCCTGCTGGGCCACCTGTGGGAGATGTGCAACGCCTCGGGCGTGGCCGCGCAAATCGATCTCGCGTCCCTGCCGCAAATGCCCGGCGTGCTCGAGCTCATCCGCGAGGGGCTGATCCCCGGCGGCACCCACGCCAACCTTAAGTACGTCGAACCCGGCCTGATCCGTCTGCCCGGAGCCGACCCGGACCTGCTGATGCTGGCGGCCGACGCCCAGACCTCGGGCGGACTGCTGGCCGCACTGCCGCCGGGCAACGCCGAAAAGATGCTCGAAGGGCTCGCGCAAGGGCCGTTCCCCGGCTGGGTTGTCGGCAAAATCATTGACGGCGAACCTGGAGCCATCAGCGTTAAATAGCCGTCTGGACAGCATGATCGGCAGCGTGTACAACAGGTAGCACGTTTTTCATAATAGGATGCGGTCCTGAATGTCAACGAGCCACCCGACGCAACAGCAGCCACAGACTACGGATGCGCCGCGCCGCGCCCGCGTGGCCAAGGTGAGCATCGCGGTGAACTTGCTGCTGGTGCTTGGCGAGGCGCTTTTTGGCCTGCTGGTGGGCAGCATGGCGATGGTCGCCGACGCGCTGCACAGCCTCTCGGACATGGTGGTCTCGGCAATGGTGCTGGTCGGCGTACGGCTGGGCGAGCGTCGTCCAAGCCAAGCGGTGCTGATCGAAAACCTGGTGGCGCTGCTGATCTCGCTGATGATTCTCGGCGCGGCCCTGCGCATCGGCCTGATGATCGGCCGCCCCTCGCTGCAAGTGCGCGGCGAATGGCTGCCCGCAGCGATTGTGGCCACCTTTTGCTTCGCGCTGATCAACTGGGGCTTGGCGCGCTATCAGGCGCGCGCCGGACGCGAGACCGGCTCGCCCTCGCTGACCGCGGACAGCCGCCATACCAGCATGGACGTAATGACCTCGCTGGCCGTGATTTTAGCGCTGATGGGCCAGGTGATCGGACTGCGGCTCGATCGGCCGGTGGCCGCGCTGATCGTGGTGTTGGTCGCGGGCATCGGCCTTGACGTGGGAATCGGTGCGCTGCTGGGCCTGCTGACCCGCTCCAAACACGGGGCTGAGCAGCATCGGCGTTACGGCTTCCTGGGGCTGGTCGGCCGCAAGCTGGTCGGCGAACGCCTCTGGGAACGGGTGGCCGTCCGTCGGCGCGGGCTGCTGGCCTGCACGGCGCTACTGGTGCTCGTGCTGTGGGTGCTCAGCGGACTGACCATGGTCGGCCCGGACCAGGTCGGCCTGCGGCTGCGCTGGGGCGGCCTGCAAGGCCAGCCGCTACAGCCCGGACTGCACTGGCTGGCCCCGGCGCCCATTGAGCGCGTGATCACCGTGGAGCCGCAACGGGTACGCCAACTCGAGGTCGGCTTCCGCAGCCTGCCCCAGGGTCCGGTAAGCACGGTACGCCTGCGCTCGAACTACGAGTGGGATAGCCTGCACACCGCAGGGGTCTACCAAAAGAAGATCGACGAGGCGCTGGTGCTCACCGGCGACGAGAACATGCTCGACGTCAACCTCGTGGTGCAGTACAGCCTCTCCGACCCGGCGGCGGCGCTGCTGGGAGTGGCCGACATCGAGCGGATGGTGACCGCGGCAGTGGAGTCGGCGCTGCACGGCGAGGTCGCCGGACTCAACTTCGAGCAGGCGCTGATCTGGGAACGCCGCGACGTGGAGCAGGCCGTGGCCGCGCGCGCCCAATGCCGTCTGACGGCCATGGGCACCGGCCTGTCGATCCTCGCGGTCTATTTGCAGGACGTGCATCCGCCGGTGCAGGTGGTCGAGGACTTCCGCGAAGTCTACTCGGCCCTCGAGGACAAAGAGAAAGCGATCAACGACGCCCAGGGCTACAACAACGAGAAAATCGCCCGCGCCCGCGGCGATGCGGTGCGCATCCTGTTCGACTCCGAGGGCTACCGCGCCAGCACGACCATGCGCGCTGGGGGCGAGGCCTCGCGCTTCACCCAACTTGCCGCGGCGATCCGCGGACAGCGGCGGCTGCACGAATACCGACTGACCCTCGAGACCCTTGAGGCGGCACTGGCCGGGCGGCGCAAGGTGATCGTGCCCTCGCACCTAAGCCCCGGTGCAATCGATTTGCGCATGACCGAGCCCGATGGCCAGAGGAGGACACGATGAGCCACGATGCGACAAACAGCGGGCCCGACCCCGGCCCGGCAGCGGCGACCGCGGGGGCTGCCCGGACCTGGCTGATCGTGGTCGGCCTGCTGATCATCTGCTTCCTGCTGTTGAACAACATGCTGTTCACCATCGACCAGTCCGAGCTGGGGCTGCTGACGTTCCTGGGCGACCCGGTGCGCGTGCTGGACAAGCCCGGGCTGTACTTCAAGTGGCCCGACCCGATCCAGTCGGTGCACCGCTTTGACGCGCGGCTGATGGTGCTCGACGCGCGGCCGGCCGAGGTGCTGACCCAAGATAAAAAACCGCTGGTCTACGAGGCCTACGCCTGCTGGCGCATCGCCGATCCGCGACTGTTCATCCGCACGGTCAAGGACCGGCGCACGGCCGAGGTGCGCTTAAGCTCGATGCTGCTCAGCGAGGTCAGCGACGTGCTGGGCAAGTCAGAGCTCTCCGTCCTGCTCTCGGTTGAGCCCGACGGCGTGCAGATCGAGCAGATCATGCAGGTCGCAACCGAGCGCTGCCGATCCGCGGCCCGCGAGGAGCTGGGGGTGGAGGTCGTCGACGTCGGCCTGCGGCGCTTCGGCTTCCCCGAGGGCACGCGCGCCTCGGTCTACCGCCGGATGCGCTCCGAGCGCCAGCGCATTGCCAAAAAGTACCGCGCCGAGGGCGAAGAGGAGGCCGAGAAGATCAAGGCCGAGACCGACAAAGAGGTCAGCCGGATTCTCACCGAGGCCTATCGCGACGCCGAGCAGACCAAGGGCGAGGGCGACGCGGTTGCGGCCCGGATTTACGCCGAGGCCTACAGCTCGGACCCCGAACTGTACAAGCTGACGCGCACCCTGGAGAGCTACCGCAAGTTCCTCGACGAACAGACCGTGATAGTGCTCGATTCCGACGCCGAGGTGCTCAAGCTACTGGTCTCGGGAAAGGTCGACTAACGTGGCCCAAAGCCGCCGGCTACGCCTGCTCTCGCTGCTATGCGCGGCCGCGCTGCTGCTGATCTACCTGGCCTCGGGCCTGTACATCGTGGATTACAACCAGCAGGGCGTGGTGCGGCGCTTCGGCGCGGTGACCGAAAACCGCGTGCCGCCGGGCATCCACTACCACCTGCCCTGGCCCGTTGAGCGCGTGGACCGGCCCAACGTCACCGACCTCAAACAGCGCGGCATCGGCTTCGAGGTCGGCCAGGAACAAGTCTCGGACATCGCGGGCGTATTCCAACGCCAGTTCCTCACCGGCGACCGCAACTGGATCGTGGTGATGCTCGTGGTGCGCTACACGATCAACGACCCGGCTGCGTTCCTGCTCAACACCTTTGATCCCCACGAGCTGGTGCGCATCAGCGGCGAGGCCGCGGTCACGCGCCGACTGGCCGCCATGGCCGTAGACGACGCCCTGACCACCGATAAGTCGATCATCGCCGCCGAGGTGATGCGCGACATCCAGGCCGACATGGACGCCTATTCCAGCGGCCTGAGCATCAGCTCGATGCAGGTCGATCAGATCATCAACCCGCGCGGGGTGGCCGCCTCGTTCAACGAGGTCTCCAGCGCCCGCGAGGACCGCAGTCGCCTGATCAACGAGGCCGACGGCTACGCCAACCAGGCCATGCCCCGGGCCCGCGCCGAGGCCAACCGCGCCCGTAGCGAGGGCGAGACCTACCAGCAAGAACGCGTCAACCGCGCCACGGGCGAGGCCGAACGCTTCAAACTGCTCGCCGCTGAGGTCGGAACCGACCGCCGCAACGCCTACACCCGACTTTATTACCAGACCATGGACCAAATCTGGCCTCGCCTGCGCAAATACGTGATCGGCGCCCGCGACCGCGACGGCCTGACCATCACCCTCTATGAACCCGGCCTGCCCCAACCCGCCGAACCCGATAAAACCCGCGGAAGCTCGGAAGGGCCTTGATTATTAGTTGGAACTCCAGACCAGCTTAACCTTCAAGTCATTGCAATGAGAATAACGAATAAGCCTCTCGTGCTGAAGCCTACCGACAACGATCCCCGGTGCAATGCCGACCCTTGCTGCGAACGTTTTAATATCATCCCTAGAGTAAGAGCAATCGATGTGTTCGGATAAAAAAGAGTCCCATTCACGAGGTGGAATTAAAAAATCGGAGGCAAATTTATCTGCCTCCTTTTCTTTTTGACTATCTTGGTATTCATCGTTCTCCAAAAAAAGGTCTCTTTTCCCATGCTTAAGGATATGCCCGGCCTCGTGGAAGAAAGTAAACCATAACTGGGCGTTGCTTTTGTGACGTAGGCAGAGCTGGATTAACGCCTTGTTGGGGTTTAGCCAGCGAGTAATACCATTTAGGCGTATTCTCGGGAGCTCTTTTACAAAAACGACAGCTACGCCGGCCTCTGCGCACCATTGGATTATTCTCGGCTGAAAGTCTCTTGCACTTCTTACAGTTAAATCTCGGACTTCCCCTAAAACCTCACGGAACCGGTCATGGTTATATGGTTGACAGGCAATATCTTGCGCACGAAGCTCACCAATCCGCATCCATGCGGATACTGCACCGGGGTCAGTTTCAAAAGCCTTACTTTGCCTCGCGGCGAAACGGACATTTGCCCAAAGCTTATCCCATTCCTTTGGCGACGAGACGCCATAAAATGAGAGAACCTCTTGAAGTTTCATAGATTTTTCTTTGTTTTTTTTAATCCATCCATGCTTAACAATTGTGGCAACAGGAATATTGTCGAGCCATGCGATATCCTGCTGAAGTCGTTTCTCTTTCTCCAATCGGGCTAGGGTGTCTCTGTAATTTCTCTCAAGGTTGTTCCAAAAGCTAGCGTGAACTCCCAGAACCGTTTCAAATTTCAATGCAGTTTCAGGCGTTATCGGAGCGTTGCCTTGAAGAATGGACACTATATGTTTTTCCGAAAGCCCCGTTCTGATCGCAAATTCCTTCTGGGTCATACCCAAGGCATGGAGCGTTTCAGACAGCGTTTCTCCAGGAGGAATCGCATAGTCGGGTTTGGCTTTTTTTTGTCGTTCAGTCGCCATGATAGTCGACCACCTCAATGATTCGGATTCTTGTCACTAAAACCAAGTCCACACCACCATCTGATTGTCTAGGTACCGGATCATGGGCTGCTTCGAAAATGAGCCGGAAGGGGTGTTTCCCGTAACAGGCGAACTGAGTTTTTCGGTCGCCTCTCAATTGTTCGAAGCCAGTTGCGGGTAATGTGCTGAAAATTGCCAGGTTGTCAGCAGCTTGTAGTTGTGTATGCCTCAGGAATAGTTTCTTTGCGTTTTGATCACCCCACTCCTGCACGCCTTGTTTCCTTTTCATGAAAGCATTTTCTAGCTTTTTCGACTTATATATTATTTCCATAGGAAGCCTTTGTCAAGTTTGATTAACCTATAAGGTAAATCAAATTACTTACAGCGAGTCTTCTATTCGTGGCTACCCACACTGATATTATTATAAAATAAACCATCTTTAGAAGCCATCATGTTTAATCTCATTCGTGTTTTCGGATTGGATTTCCAGACGGAGTGGTAGGGATGAGCCCTCAATTTTCCCTCTCCTGGTTACAACAAAATTCACCATGCGCGCGTAGATCCTTCGCCTCCGTTTCAGGATGACGGAAAGCGATTGATATCAAACGATTAATCTACCGGACGTTATAACTGTAAATCTGCCGGTCTTACCATGCGTTCGAGCAGCAGGTCTTCCAGGTCGCGGCGGGAGTCGATGAGCGCCAGGACCAGCACGGTTTGGGAATCAACGCGATAGACAATGCGATAGGGTTTCAACATCAGCTCGCGCCAGGAGCGCAGGCCCAGGCGGGCCAGCTCGGGCACGACCCGACCGCGCAGGGGAAGAGTCTCCAGGGCCGCGGCCTTGTCCCTCAGCCGTTTGAGTCCTTTGCGCGCGTTGCCCGGAGAGTCCTGGGCGATGTGCAGGACGATCTCCTCCAGGTCGCGTGCTCCGCTTTCAGCCCAGAGCACTTTATATTTACGCTCACTCATCGGCGGTGGCCCGCTCGATTGTCCTTTCCGCCCTTGCGAACGCCTCGTCCTGGGTCAGCACCCGGCCCGCGTCAACATCAGCCTCGCCCTGGGAGATCATCTTCATCAGCGCCAGGGCATTGCGCCAACGGGAGTAGGTATCCACGTCCATCACCACGACCTTGGCCTCGCCGTTCTGCGTAATCAGCACGGTTCGGCCGTCCTGCGAAACGTCCCGCACCAACTCCGCGGTGTTGTTCTTTAGGTAGGTGATCGGCCTAACGTCGTCTTTCAGGTTCATAAGCCCCGCTCCTCGTTCACGCTTCCGACAGGTCAGAATTTAGCACCTTATTCTGACATGCTCAAGGGAAGAGATCCGAAGTTTCGGGGACACCCATAATTCTATAGTACGTGGGGCGTTCCTCGCCACGGCTGAAGATCAATCAGCCGCAGCAGGCGTCTTCCTCATCGTCGGAGCTTGAGTCGTCGCCTGCACCGATGCAGTCCGCGACCTCGGAGCAGTAGGTGGCATCGAGCACGCACTCGAGCACCGAATGGCGAATGATCTCGCACAGGTTCACGCACTCGTCCCAGGACGAAACGTCGATCTCCGAGGCCAGGGAGCAGCTATCTATCACCTCGCAGAAGCGTTCGCAGTCCTGCGGGTCGTTGGGCTCGTCGTCGTCGCCACCGCCGCCGCCGCTTGAGGTGACCCTGATCTGCCCGGGCAGAAACATCGAGTTGTTCTCCGACAGCGCGTCACCCGAAGCGCCGGAGATGATCGCGCCCACGTAGTAGGTGTCGATGTCAGTGTCGGAGGGGACCGTCAACTCCACATCGACGATACTGCGCGAGCGGCTGGCCAGGCTGCCGAAGCTGATCGTGCCCAGTTTCACGTCCGAGGAGCTGATATTGATGTCCTCGGAAAGATAGAACGTGGCCGAGACGTTGGACTCGCTGTAATTGCCCAGGTTGGCGATCTGTATGCCGTCGATCTCGAACGAGCGGCCGCAGGCCACCGAGCCGGTGGACTTGCTCGCGTCCGGGCAGGAGAACTGGCTGGTGCAGTGGAAGTCGTAAATTCCGAGGTCGTGCACCGTATTCTGGCGGCTGGGGTACATCTTCTGCACGGTCTGGCCATCGTCCAATCCCAGAGCGTAGTTGTGCCAGGGGTGTGAGTAGTTCATCACGGTCTCGTAGCCGACCGACTTATCATCGGACTTGTCATAGTCGTAGTCGTCCAGGCCGAAGGTGTGCCCCAGCTCGTGGATCGTGGCCAGCTGATAGGGCAAAATCGAGGAGTCTTCCAGGTAATCCTCGATATCGGTTGTCCAATTCAGGTGCGCGTTCCAGGCGATGTCCGATTCCGAGATGTGTCCGGTGTGATCCCACCAGCTAATGGTCATGGCCGCGGCCCCGCCCCAGGTGAAGCCATAGTACGAGTCCACCTGGGAGTTGGTCAGAAACCCGGCGTATTCGTTCTTGCCATTGCCCGCCCCGAATGTGCCCGGCGGGCTTGAGGCGGGATACATCACGTTGGCAAAGGTGTCCCATTGATACATCAACGACTCGTCGTACTGCTCCCAGGGATCATAGCTCGACGGGAACTGGTTGATGGTGTACGGCACGTCGCGGGTCCGGCTGTGTGGCACGTCGGCCAGAGCCAGGCCTGCGGCCAGCAGCAGGGCAAAGCACAGCAGCGCGATCTTTATCTTCGATGCTCGGTCGCTCATCCGTTCCCCCTACTGCGCCTGGTCCTGCGCGATCATCGCGGACAGCGTCTCGAGAAACTCGTTGAGGGGCATGGCGCGTTGCGTGTCAACAAAGGGCTGCTCGGCCGAGCGGTGGTCGAGCACCCGCACCTTGTCCGGGTCCAGGCTGACCGGCGGCTCTGGGTTGGCCTGCGGGGTCTGCTCGACGACCGCCTGCAGCCGTCCGAGCTGGTCCAGCTCCACCCGCGCGCCGACGACCAACCGGCCGTTCTCGATCTTCTCGATCATCCGGCCATCGGCGGTCAGCACCAGCTCGCGGCCGGTGGCCGGCTCGGTCTGCACCATGAACAATCCCTGATGCTGGCCCACGATCGGGCTGAGGTAGGATTGGCCGTCGTGCAGCACCAGCAGTACGTAGCGCTGGTCCAGAGCCAGTTGAGGCACGCCGCTGACCACCATCGCCTGTTCGCCGATCTCGCCGCCGGCAAAGGTCAGCTCCAGGCTGTTCTGGTCGGACAACAGCCCGGACCCCTTGAGCGTGCGCTCCACGTCCAGCCGATAGCGCGTCTGAATCGCGCCTGCGTGGTTGTGCTCGCAGCTGACTTCGACCGGCGTTCCAATGAACACCAGCTGGGCCTGCTCAACGATCTGCGGCAGATCCATCTGCACATGCAGCGCTTGGGCCGGGGCGGCCACCAGCAATAGCAACGCGGACGCCAGGGCGATGATCAAAATGGTCGGTCTCATCTGACCTCCCGGGATAGAAAAGCGGTGTCTTTTTTTCGGGTTGCCAAAAGCATCCTGTCGGCTCCAACTGGAGTTGTCAACAACTCGGTTCGCGTTCCCCAGGCGGGACGCGTTAGAGGCTCATCAGGTGAATCAGCTCCTCGGTGGGAGGGCGAAAGGCTGAGCGCGGCCGGGTTTTGGCCTGCTGTAGGACCGCGAGCATTGCGGATTTGTCCTCGGGGAAACGGCCCGCGACGTCGATGAAGTTGCTGATGTGGTCCGAGTGCAGCTCGGAGGTTCCGTCGATGTGCTCGATCAGCAACGCGGTCTCGTCCAGCGCCTGGTAGGCGTCGACCAGCGCGAATTCGCCGCGTTGCCACCGCTCATAAAGCGGCGTGCCCGGCCGCGGCACAAAGGTGCGGATGCGGATGAAGTCCGGGTCCACGGCCGAGAGCACCTGGCCGCTGGCAATGGCGTGTTCGCGCGTGCGCTCGACCCCGCCGATGCCGATCATCACATATTCGCTGAGCTCGATCCCCGCCTCTTTGACGCGGCGTCCGGCCTCGATCATGGTCTGCGGGTCCGCGCCCTTGTTGATCCGCTCCAAGGTGACTGCGTCGCCGGACTCCATGCCGGCGTGGATCCGCGTCAGCCCGGCGGCACGCAGGCGTTGCAGATCATCGAAGCTCTTACGGATCAGGAACTTGGCGCTGCCGTAGGTCGTGACCCGCTCCAGGCGCGGGAACAGCTCGTAGGCGCGCTGGATCACGCGCGCCAGCTCGTCGGTCTTGAGCACGATCGAATTGCCGTCAGGAAAGAACAGCGAGCGCACCTGGCTGCCGTAGACCTCGCGCGCGCTTTGCAGATCCTCGAGCAGCTCAGCGGTGGGCCGGATGCGGAAGCGCTTGTCGCGGTACATCTCGCAAAAAGCGCAACGGTTGTGCGGACAGCCAACAGTGGCCTGAATCAACAGGCTGTTGGCCTCGCTCGGCGGTCGGTAGACGGTCCCCTCGTAGCGCATCGGGCGCAATCATAAACCAAGAGAGGCGGTTGTTGCAGTGGTTGACTAGCCGTTGGGCCTCGCGGACAATGCCAGGCATGCACGACAAGCTAAAATCGACAGCGCCGTGGGGACGCTGGGAGGTGCTTGAGCACCAGCCCGGATTCAAGGTCAAGCGGATCGAGGTCGAGCCCGGCCATCGGCTGAGCTATCAGTTCCACAGGCGCCGTAGCGAGCACTGGCTCGTGGTGCGCGGCACGGCCCTGGTGATCCTTGAGGGCGAACAGCTCGATCTCGAGCCCGGCCTGGCCGTTGACATTCCCGTGGGCGCGGCCCACCGCATCGCCAACCCCGGCGATCAGACCGTGATTTTCATCGAGGTCCAGCGCGGCGACTACCTGGAAGAGGACGACATCGTCCGCCTTGAGGACGACTACAACCGCAAACAGCGTTAGGGCGTCTCGATCTGCTCGCGTTCGAGCACCAGGATCGTCAGCGAGGCGTCGTGTTCGATCAGCCCCAACTCAACGGAATAGACCTCGGCGTGTTCGCGCGCGGTTTCAACCAGCGGATCGCAGGCGTCGGTGCACACGCCCAGGCCGCCCGTGCAGTTGTCCAGGGCCGGGTAGTCGACCTCCCCCGCCGGATCCTTGGCTGCCAGCGAACAGTCAATGAACGCATCCGAACAATGAAGTACGCAACTGTCGGCCTCAGCAACCGCGGCGCGATACTGCGCGCGAAGCTCGTAGCCGTTGCGCACCCTGTCCGGCGCGGTCTCCACCGCAGTTTGCAACACCGGATCGGTGATCGGGTCGCGGCCGGTCACCAGGCCGACTACGGCCAGGAAATATTGGCCGTCGGAGTTGCTGGGATACTCGGCGGCAAAGCGTCGATAGGCTTGGTAGGTCCCCTCGCCCCGCGCCAGGGTCAGGGCCTCGCGCTCCTTTTGGCCGCAGGCGCCAAGCAGCAGCGAGGCTAGGATCAGACCGGAGACGAAGATCGACAGCGCTCGTGTTTTCATAATCAAATTTTACCTCGGAAAACCGACCAAGTCACAACGGTCACCCACGAATCATCGTCCAGAGATGCTATAATAGAAAAATAGACGACCCGTTTTCCTGGGAGCCAAACGATGCCTGATAGCCGTTGTGTAAGCGCTCTGGCGCTATTGTTGTTGTTGACCATCGCTCTGCCCAGCGCGGCGTTGGGCGCGATCACCAAGGGGCCCTACATCCAAAACGTCCAGCGTGGTTCGGCTGCGATCTGCCTGGAGAGCGACCAGCCCGGCCAGGCAGTGCTCGAATGGGGCGAAAGCGATGAGTACGGCAACGTGCAGACCAGCGATCCCGAGCTGATCCACGTGCCGGAGATCAGCTTCACGGTCTATCAACACGTGATTCCGATCTACGGCCTGGACAGCGGCGCGCTTTATCACTACCGGGTGTCGCTCAACGGCGAGCTTAGCGATGACCACACTTTGCGCACCGCGCCGCACAACCTCGACCCCTACCTGTGGGTGGCAATGGGCGATTCGCGCGGCGGCTCGATCGCCACGCCCAACGTCAATCATGAGGCCACGGTCGAGCAGGTCCTGACCTGGGACCCGGACTTTGTGGTCAACACCGGCGACCTGGTCAGCTCGGGCGAGGTACTCGCGGACTGGGATTACTTCTTCCACGCCTCGACACAGCTGATGTACGACCGCCCGCTCTTTCCGGTATTCGGCAACCACGAGAGCGACTGGGACCCTAACACCGGGCTTAGCGGCGACGGCAATTTCGTGCGGCTGTTCGAGCTGTCGCCCACAGGCGGAGCCGAGCACACCTACTACAGCTTCGACTGGGGCAACGCGCATTACTGCGTGATCGACGGCCAGAAGCAGGCCGACCTGTTGATTCCCGGCAGCCCGCAACGGATCTGGATCCAGGAGGATCTGGCCGCGGCCCATGCCGATCTGCACACCAACTTCACCTTCGTCTTCTTCCACATGCCCGCGTTCTCTTTTAAAGAGGAGCGCAACGGAGACTTCACAGCCAAGCTGGTGCTCGAGCCGCTGTTCGAGGACTACGAGGTGGACATCGTGTTCAACGGCCACGACCACCACTACGCCCGGGCATTCCTCTGGGGACGCAACCACGTGCTGACCGGAGGCGGCGGCGCGCCACTCTACGACTTCTGCGCCGATGTCGAGGACGAGCAGGGTTATCGCGCCCACGACAAGAGCTACCACTACGTGGTGCTCGAGGTCGATCCGCAGATGGTCGAGGTCACGGCCTACCGCACCTACGGCGGCGATGTGATCGACCGCTTCGTGATCGTCAAAGACGAGCCGCCCGTGCCCTACGACGACGACGACGATGATGATGACGACGACGACTTGGGCGACGATGACGATGATGATGACGGCGGCGGCGACCACTCGGGCGGAGGCGACGATGACGATGACGACTCGGGCGGCTGCGGGGGTTGATTTATAGCCGTATCTAGACAATTTTATCTAGATGGACAAATCAACGGTGCGCCACATTGCGCGCCCTTATTGGGCCGTACGTCGGTCGGCTGCTCGCCGCCAGCCTGGCTGCGGCGGACAACCTGCTGCACGAGCCGCTCCAGATCGAAAGCACTCCTCAGGGCAAGGCCAAGGACGGCTTTGACTCGTTCCTGTATTACGTTGGATTCGACCTCCACGACACATCGCAACCCGAGATCCAGGCCATGTTGCGTACGGCCACACAGCGCGGGGCCTATGCTCCGTTGGTCACTCTGGGCATGGAGTATGCCCACGAGGAGGGATTCGAGAAGTTGGGCGAGGAGCTGCTGACCCAAGCGATCGACGTCAACGCGGGCAAAGGATTCGCCAACTGCCCACATCGCGGTCTGGCCTCGATGTACTTCCGCACCGGCGACTATCGCTCATCATTGCAGCATTACCGGATAATGCTGCAAGACACGCTGAAACGACCGGAAAGCAACACGGCCCAAGTCCGCCGTTACCGGTGGAGGGTCGCCTTTCTCAGTTATGCCCTGAGCCGCTATGAGCCCGCGCGCAAACATCTGCGTATGCTGCTGAAGAATACGGACGATCCAAACGAACGCATGGTGTTGCAGCTGCTGCATGCCGCGGTGGAGCTCGAACTCAACGCGGGCTAAGTCCGGATTCTTTCCCGCGTCAACCGAACCCCAGTTCATCCAGCCGCGCCTCGTCCAGGCCGAACAGGTGCGCCACCTCGTGCAGCACCGTGGTCTGGATCTCGTGGCAAAGCTCGGCCTCGTCGGGGAACGCCTGGCTCAGATCCTCGCGGAAGATCACGATCCGCGGCACGTCGGTTACCACGTCGAACACACTGAGCTCGCCCACGGGCACGCCGAGGAACACCCCGAACAGCAGCTCGTCCGGGTCCATGCCCAGCTCGGCCAGCAGCTCGGGGTCCGGCCGATCCTCGACCAGCACCGGCACCTGCGCGATGTACTCCTGGAACTCGTCCGGGATCGTGTCCAGCGCGCGCTGAACAATGCGCTCGAATTTAGCCCGCATTTCTCACGAGGGTTCGTAGCGAGGCGTGCAAGATGCCGCAAGAACAAGGAAGACGAGTCGATTCTGCGCAGACGTACCCTCTGCGGTACGTCGAGCATGGATCGGCGAGGATGACGCTGTTATTGCGAGCAGATTGTGCACCGCAGTAGACCCCTCGTGAGAAATGCGGGTTAGGACGCGTGATAATCATCGCCACTTAGCCTCAAAAACAGAACGCGCCCCCAGATCTCCGGGGGCGCGGAACAGATGCATTGTCTCTTTGCCGCCTATTTGGCGTTGAACTGCGGACCCCAAATGCTGCGATATTCGGTCTGCTCAGCGTGGAAGCGTTGCAGATCATCCGCCGGATGGTACTTCTTCATGAACCACTCCCAACGCTCGCCGATGAACGTCACGTTGGCCGCCAGGTTGGGCAGCGCCTTCTGGGTGGCCGCGTTGGAAATGCTCTGCAGGTTGCCCAGCGAGCCGCCGGCCTCGGTATCGACGATGTAGAGAATCTGCGCACGATTGAGATCGCCGGCCGTGCGGCGGAACTCCTGCGGCAGCATGCTCACATGCCAGGCGCCGCGGTTGCGTGAGATGCGCACAGCCTCTTTGAGCTCGTCTTGCAGCTCGGCCTCGATCTTGTCCATGCAATAGAAGTTTGGGCTGGACCACCAGGCCGACTCCCAGGGGAAGTTGTCGCGGTTGCGGCACAGCGAGGTGCAGACCATCCGCGGTTTGACCAGCGGCATCACCAGGTACTGCAGGTTCCACAGCATGTCCTCGGCCGGGCAGATCGCGTTGTCAAAGCAATACGGCATGAAGGTGTGGCGCTTGCGGAACAGCGAGCCGGTGGAGGGGAACGATTCGTCCTGCTGGCTGAATCGCCCCGAGTCGGTGATTACCCAGTAGGCGGTCACCGGGTCGAACGGCGCGAAAAAGCGCATCCAACCGATCTTCTTGTCGCCCTGGCCGGGCAACATCTTGCAGATCGGCTCGCCGCTGTAGAGCTGTTCCTTCTCATCCGCGCTCAGCGGAATGTCCGGAATCGAGATCGTCATCGGCCGATCGGGCACAAATTCCCACCCGGCCGAATCCGGGATCATCTTGGTGCCGTTGGTGCAACGCGGGGTGAACTTGACCTCGAATACCTTGTCCTGCGCCGAGACCACAACCGCGGCCACGACGATCGAGGCGATCAGCACAACGATCAAAATCAGATTTCTTCTCAACTGGGCCTCCTCAATAATTATTTAGAATCCCGGAGTGGGAATACGGGTCAGTAGCCATGACAGGTCGTCGTCGCGGATCATCAGTCCGGCGCCGACGAACCACAGTGGGTCCTCGAAGTTGTCGGTGTAGTCGTCGACTCCGCCGCCGAGGTAGATGTGTTCGAGCAGCCGTAGGTTGAGCACCGCGCGCAGCCGCGGATCGCGGTCCGCGTCAAAGTCAAAGGCCTCGGCCGAGAGCAGCAGGTGGTCCTGGAAGAAGTAGTAGTCCAACCCCACGCCGCCCTCGCTCTCGATCAGCCCGCCGCGCACCACCAAGTCGTGGAAGCGCCGGGCGTAGAGCGCGGTAAAGCGGTACTGGTCGGAGGTGACCGTCTTAATCTCTTCCTCAACGACTTTTTTCTCGTCGTCCTCGCCGGGGTTGGTCGTGGTCTCGGTGCGGGTATCGGTGCGCTTGGTCGAGCCCATCTCGGAGCTGACCACGCCGATCTGCACGTACTTATCCGGCCGCGGGCTGATCCGCAGGTCGATCGAGTGCCGCCAATCTTCGGGGTCGGCGTAGTAGTCGGCGCGGTAGCCGACCTCGGTGCGCGTGTTGCGCGCGGTGCTCACCAGCTCCTTGACGCCGTCGAGGGTCTCGTTGAGCTTGGAGATGGTCTCCTCGTCGTTGACCAGCTTGCCCAACGTGCCCTCGCCCGCGTTGATCTTGGCGGTGATCTCGTTGAGGTTGCTCAGCGTACCGCGCAGCTGCTCGGAGGAGTCGGCGATGCGCGACATGGCGCTGTCCATGCCATCGGAGTTGTTCTGCACGATGCGCGAGAGGTTCTCGGTTATCACGCGCAGGTTTTCGGTGATTTCGGGTAGGTCGCCCAGGGCGGCGGACATCGCATCGTCGTTGGCCGAGCTGACCCGCGCCAGGCTCTCGGTGATCACCGCCAGGTTGCTCAGGATGCGGTGCAGCTCGCGTTGGTTGTCCGTGGCCATCTGGTTGGCCTGCTCGGTTACGCCGCGCACGTTCTCCAAAATCTGTTCGAGTGCCACCAGCCCCTGTTCGTCGCCCAGCACGTCGCGCAAGTTGGCGGTAATCGCCTGAATATCGTCGACCACCACGTTGAGCTCTCCGCCCACAGATGAAATATCGAACGGCGCGGTGACCCTCTTAATTTGGTCGCCGTCCTTGAGCGGCTCGGCGCCGACAGTGCCCGGCGAGATCTCCATGTAGCGCGCGCCGAGGAATCCCTTGCTCATCAGCGCGATCGAGCAGTCGCGCTCGAGCTTGACCCCGGGCAGGACCAGCATCTCGATCCGCGCCTTGCCCTCGTGCAGTTTGATTGCATCGACCCGGCCGATGCGGATTCCGGCGTAGAGCACCTCGGTCTCGGGGTTGACGCCGGCGGCGGTGTCGAACACCGCCCAGACCACGTAGCCGCGTTCCTCGAACAGGTTGATGTTGCCCAGCCGCAGGCTGATAAAGGCGATCATCAATAACATCACGATGAAGAACAGTCCGACCTTGAGCTCGGTGGAAAAGCGGCGTTTCATCGCGGTCCCTCAGCGTGTTCGCGGATTGCCTGCTCGGCGTCCAGCGGCAACGGGGTTTTACCGTCGAGGCCCTTGGACTCGGCAACCACGTCGATCGGCCCCGTGCTGCTGCCCTCGAGGAATTGCCGCACATAGGGGTTTGTCGAGAGTCTGAAGCTCTGCGGGTCGCCCTGCTCGATGATCCGTCCCTCGTGGATCAGCGCGATCTTGTCGGCGATGGTCATCGCCAGCTGCACATCGTGGGAGATGATAAAATTGGTCAGGTTGTTGCGGTGCTGGGTATCCGAGATCAGCTTGTAGATCGCGTCGGCCATCAGCGGGTCCAGGCCGCTGGTCGGCTCGTCGAAGAGGATGATCTCGGGCTCGAGCACCATGGCCCGCGCCAGCCCCACCCGCTTGGCCATGCCGCCGGAGAGGTTCGAGGGCCACATCGCTTCCACCCCGGCCAGGCCGACGTTGGACAGGGCCTGGGCCACTTTCTCGGCGACCTTGGCCCGCGACAGCCGCGCGTGTTCGATCAGCGGAAAGGCCACGTTCTCGCCGACGCTCATCGAGTCGAACAGCGCCGCGCCCTGGAACAGCACGCCGAACTTACGCCGCACGCGGTTGATCTCGGTCGGCGCCAGGTCGGTGATCTCCTCGCCGTCGATCAGCACCCGGCCGCTGTCGGGCCGCAACAGGCCGATGATGTGCTTGAGCGTTACCGACTTGCCCCCGCCGGAACGGCCGAGCAAAATCGTGATCGAGCCGCGCGGGATCTCGAGGCTCAGCTTGTTGAGCACACGCTTGTCGCCGAAACTCTTCTCAAGCTCGATCAGCTCGATAATGTTGTCGCGGCTGCGTGGTTCGCTCATGCCCATCTTGCCCTGCCTTAAAACAATAATGCGCTGAGAAAGTAATCCGAAACCAGCACTGTCACCGAGGCGATCACCACGCTCTGGGTCGTTGCACGACCCACGCCCGCGGCGCCGCCCTCGACATAATAGCCTTTGTAGCAACCGATTACAGAGATTATCAAACCGAAGAATCCGGCCTTGATAATCCCGTTGTAATAGTCGTCCACGTCCACGTAGTAAATCACGTCGTTGAGAAACTCCACCGCGCTTAGGCCCAGTAGATTGGTGCAAACGAAATAGCTGCCGATGGTGCCCGCGAAGTCGAACAACGAGGCCAGGATCGGCATCATCACCACGCTGGCCACCACTCGCGGCACGACCAGGTAATGTATCGGGTTGACGGCCATCGACTCCAACGCGTCGATCTGGTCGGTAACGCGCATCGTGCCCAGCTCGGCGGCCATCGACGATCCGCAGCGGCCGGCGATCATCAGCGCCGCGAGCACCGGTCCTAGTTCGCGGGTCAACGAGAGCACCACCGTGGGGCCGATCATCGTGTTGGCCTCGAACATCCGAAAGGCGTAGCTGCTTTGCAGGCTGAACACCGCGCCGGTGAACACCGCGCTGAGTGTGATGATGAAGATCGATCCCACGCCGACGAAATCGAACTGTCGAACCAGCAGGCGCAGGCGGTACGGCGGACGGAACAACCAATAGAGGGTCCAGAGAAACACGATGCCGATCTGGCCGACCTGCTCGACCATGTCGATCAGGGCCTTGCCCAGAGCCTCGATTGGCCTCAGCAATTAAAGCTCCGCGCTGTCGCTCTGCACGTAGAGCCGCGAGACCCGCGAGCCGATGTTGCAGAAGACCTCGTAGGAGATCGTGTCCAGCGCCCGCGCCCAATCGTCGGCCGTGATCCGCTGGTCGCCCTGGGAGCCGATCAGCACGGCTCGGTCGCCACGCCGCACATCGGGCACGTCGCTGACGTCGAGCATCGCCATGTCCATGCAGACCGCTCCGGCGATCGGCGCGCGCCGCCCGCGCACCAGCGCCTCGCCGCGGTTGCCCAGATTGCGCGGCAGGCCGTCGGCGTAGCCCATGGGGATCGTGGCGATCCGTGATTCGCGCTTGGTAACGAAAGTTCCGCCGTAACTGATCGGCGATCCGGGGGGCACTGTCTTGAGATGCACGATCTCGGTGGTCAGGCTCATTACGGGACGTAGGTCCATGCTGCCGACAAATGCCGGATCGGCCCACGCGCCGTAAAGCGAGAGCCCCGGCCGCACCATCACGAAACGCTCGTGGGGCGCGGCCATCACGCCCATCGAATTGTCCATATGCACCAGCGGCGGGGTCAGGCCGCGTTCGGCGAGCAGGCCGATCGTCTCGATAAACAGCTCGTGCTGATTTTTTCCCGGACCACCGAAGTCCGGCTCGACCGTGGCCAGATGGCTCAGCAGCCCCTGCACGCGCAGGCTGCCCAGCGCCGCGATGTGCAGCACCTCGTCCACGCAATCCGGCGCGCGCAGGCCGATGCGGTTCATCCCGGTGTCGATCTTGACGTGGACGTCCAGTCGCACGCCGAGCTCCGCAGCCTGCAGCGCCAACGAGCGTGCGTTCTCCAGCGAGTGCACGACCGGGGTCAGGCCGTACTTCACCGCCTTGCCCGTCTCGCCGAAGTACAGCCCGCCCAGGACCACGATCGGCCGCGTGATGCCGCCCTCGCGCAGCTCGATCCCCTCCTCGGCAAACGCTACGCCAAACGCGTCGGCGCCCAACCGCTCGAGGTTCGAGGCAATCGGCACCGCTCCGTGACCGTAAGCATTGGCCTTGACGATCGCCATCATTCCCACGTCGGGGCCGATCCGTTCGCGGATCGCACGGTAGTTGTGCTCCAGCGCACTGAGGTCGATGTTGGCGAATGTCGGTCGATTGGTGTTCATCGCAATCCTACGCTGCGCGTCTCACAGCTCGTCGAGAATCTCCTGCCGCTTCTGCTCGTACTCCTCTTGGGTGATCAACTCCTGCTCGTACAGCTCCTTGAGTGTTTGCAGTCGCTGCTCCACATTGGGCGCCACAGGTACGACAACCACAGGCGACGCAGGTTCCTCCTCGGGCTGGGCTAGCGCCAGCAGCGCCTGGACGTCGAACTGCAGCCAGTTGTTGTGCTCGCGCTTGAGAAGACGCTCGTTCTTGTCCACCGGCGGCCGGGTCATCAGCTCGTCGACGACCAGCCGGTAGGGCGTGAGCAGCGTTCGTTCGCGCGGGTCGTCCTGATAGTACTCGGCGTCCGGATCGATCTGCTCCCAATTGAGGTTGCCGATCACCAGTTGCAGCTCGCCGCCGGAGTGGAACAGCATGCCGCTGGTCAGCCGATTGGTGGGCAGCAGCAGATCGCGCTTGCGCGCCGAGCTGCGGAAGACAATCACCTGGTCCGGACCGGCCTGGGCCAGGGCCTGGCTCAGCGGCTGGGCCAACTCCGCGACCTCCTCGTCGTAGAACAGGCGGCCGCGGTCGCGCCACTTTAAAAATCCGTACTCCTGAAACGTCACCTGCTCGAGCACAAACGCCAGGTGTTCGGCGTCGATCTCGTAGGGATGCTCCATGCCCAGCGGCACGATCGCCTCGAGCTTGTCCACGTCGTGGCACAGCTTGACGAACGCTTGGCCCGAGCTGAACACCTCGTCGTAACGCGGACCGGCCTTGCTGCAGCCCAGTCCGCTGAAGATGAATAGCACGCATAGAGCCATCAGCGCCGCATAGGTGAACGGCCGGTACATAGCTGACATCAGAGGTACCTTTCAGACAATCGGAATATTCTGTGTATTCTAGCCCCTGCCCAAGGTGGCCATCAAGGCAGAGGCAGTTCCTCGACCACCAAAAAGTAGCCGCGTGTGACCTCGCTGCCATCGAACGTGATCTGATCGAGGCCCGAGCTCTTGAGGTATTCCAGCGCCTTGTCAAAGCGCGAGGCGGCAATGTAGCGCATGGTCGGCTTGGCTTCGTCCTCCTCGGCCATGCGGCGCACGTTTAAACAGACCTCAACCACCGGCTCCACGTGATGGTCGCCGCGCAGACCGCGCTCGTAGGAATAGCCCTCCTCATCGACCCAGCTGGAAATCAACACTTGTTCGATTTCGTAAGCGCCCTGCTGCGTCACGATGTACTTCCACATGTCGTACACCGCCTTGGGCAGGTAGTACGCAGCTCGCTCGTCGTTGTCGCGATCGAGCAGAGTGCAGCGGATCATGTCTACCCGTTTCATGGGGCTAGCCTGGAATATTTAACGAGCTTCGTCAACGCGCCCGGCTTGGAGCCGGAGCAAAACTCGCGCAGTCCGCTAGTCCTAATACAACGATCCACTCCGCGTCGGATGAAGGTGGGGATTAAATATTGTGATGACAATATTTGAGTAGGCGCGACGCGGGGCTTGGCGTTGAACAATGATGGTCGTGCTGTGCGAGTTTTTGTGCAGCTCCAAGCTGCCTAATAGATTTTGCCGGAGCGCGGTCGATTGAGGCGGTTCATCGCCGCCAGCAGCAATCCCAAACCAATGAACGCGCCGGGCGGCAGTACGAAAACCAACACCGGCAGGAAGCCCTGGCCGAACAGCGAGACCCCGAGAATCGTGCCGTTGCCCAGCACCTCGCGCATTGCGCCGAGCACCACCAGCCCCAGGGTGAAGCCCACGCCCATGCCCAGGCCGTCGAGCACGCTGGGGAGCAGCGGGTTGCGGTTGGCGAATGCCTCGGCCCGACCCAGGATGATGCAGTTGACCACGATCAGCGGAATGAACAGGCCCAGGGCCTTGTTCAGCGAGAGGAAGTAGCCCTTCATCACCAGGTCGACGATGGTGACGAAGCTGGCGATGACCACGATAAACGCCGGGATACGCACGCCCGAGGGGATGATCTTGCGCAATGCCGAAATCAAGGTGTTGGAGCACAGCAGCACGAAGGTCGTGGCCAGGCCCATGCCCAGGCCGTTCTCAACCGAGGTGGTTACGGCCAAAGTCGGGCACATGCCCAGCACCAGCCGGAAGATCGGGTGCTCGGCCCACAGCCCTTTGCTGAATTCCCTGGCCAGCGTATTCACTGCCCCGCCTCCTGCTCTGTGGCGGCCTGCGGCCCGGCGATCGATCGGCTGTAAAAGCTCTGCATCGCCGCGTGCAGCGTATCGCCCGCACCCTCGAGCGTGGCGTCGGACGCGGGCGGTTCGGGCTGCGGTTTCAAAAGTTGTTTGATTTTGGGCAGGGCTTGAGCGTAGAGCTCCAAACCTTGGCGTAACGCCTCGCACGCGGCGCGCGGGCTGATGGTCGCGCCGGAGATCGCGTCCACCGCGCCGTTGTCCTTGGTCACGTAGAGCCGGTCGAGGTTGCCCGTGGACCAGCGCTCGGCCTTGGTTTTTGGATCGACCCATACCAGGCGCTCGAGGAACCAGCCCTGCTCGATCTTGGCGCCCAGCCCGGGAGTCTCGGAATGCTGCAACACGCGCACGCCGAGCACCTGGCCCTCGAGGTCGAGGCCGACGATCAGTTTGATCGATCCCGAGTAGCCGTTCTTGCTCGCGATCTCCATCGCCAGCCCGGCGATCTGATCGCCGCGGCGGCAGATGTGCAGCGTACGCCAGCCCGCAAGATCGGCCGGCCGTTCGGACGCGACCTTGCCGTCGAACTCGTTAATGTAGAGCACGTCGGCCAACGGGTCGTTGCTCAGCGCCGGACCCTCGGGCATCACCTGGCTGATCGCGGCAATCTTCTCCTGGCGTTGGGCCTCGGCGATCGGTCCCTTGGTCAGGGCGTAGACCCCGGAGAGGCCCGCGGCCGCGCACAGGCAGATCGCGCTGAGCACCAGCACCATCTTGGCCATGCCCCTCATGCCCGGGCCTCCTTGGCCGGCTTGCCGCGCGTCGAGCCGAAGACCTTGGGCATGGTGTAGCGGTCGATCAAGGGCACGGCCGCGTTGCCCAGCAGGATCGCGAAGCTCACGCCCTCGGGGTAGCCGCCCCAGAGCCGGATCACCACGGTCAGCAGGCCGCACAGCACGCCGAAGATCAGCTGTCCCTTGGCGGTCATCGGGCTGGTGACGTAGTCGGTGGCCATAAAGAACGCGCCGAGCATCAGGCCGCCGGTAACCAGGTGGAACAGCGGGTCGGCGTAGCGCGCGGGATCGATTACGTGCATCAGGCCGGTCAGCGCGACTACCGTGCCGATAAAGCTTGCCGGGATCTGCCAGGTGATTACGCGCCGCACTAGCAGGAACGCGCCGCCGAGCAGCAGCAGCAGGAACGACATTTCGCCCAGGCTGCCGCCCATGTTGCCGGTGATCCCGGACAGCCGCGTGAATCCGTGCTCCAGCGGCCCGAGCACACCGCTGGTCAGCAGTTGCTCCTTCATTGCGGCCAGCGGCGTGGCGTAGCTCGCCGCGTCCACGGCAGCGCCCGTGCCGAACGGCGCGGCGGGCGGCGCGTAGTCGGTCATCTGCACCGGGAAGCTGATCAGCAAAAAGACCCGCGCGACCAGCGCCGGGTTGAATACGTTCTGCCCCAGTCCGCCGAACACGCCCTTGGCCACGATCACGGCCACGGCCGCGCCGATCAGGCACATCCACCACGGCGCGTTAGGCGGCAGGTTGAGCGCCAGCAGCAGTCCGGTCAGTGCGGCCGAGCCGTCGCCGACCACCATCGGGCGTCCGATCATCCGCTGCCACAGCGCCTCGAGCACCACCGCGAACCCGGTGCATAGCACCAGCACCAGCGCGGCGTTGGCGCCAAAGAGGTAGACGCCGTAGAGCGCGGCCGGCAGCAGGGCGACGATCACCCAGAGCATGATCCGCCGGGTACTCTCCGGCTGCCTGATATGCGGCGAGGGGCCGGCGTGGAACAGCTGCGCGGGCTGGCTCACCTCGCCTCCTCTTTGCGGCGGCGCTGTAGCTGCGCGATCTCGGACTTGGCAAGTTTGATGTACTGCACCAGCGGGATGCCCGCCGGGCAGCTATAGGCGCAGCAACCGCATTCCATACAATCGCGCGCACCGATCCGCAGGCACTCGTCGAAGTCGTCGAGTTTAGTGCGGGCGGCGATCAGGGTCGGCTGCAACCGCATCGGGCAGGCGCGAATGCAGCGGCCGCAACGGATGCACGGACCCTGCTCGGGCTTGAAGGTCTCCGAAGCGGTCAGGCACAGCAGCCCGCCGGTGCTCTTGATCATCGGCTGGTCCAACGTGCCCAGCGCGATGCCCATCATCGGGCCGCCGCTGATCACCTTAACTGTGCCGCTCTTCAGTCCGCCGCAGGCATCGACCAGCGCGCTCAGTGGCGTGCCGATGGCCGCTAACAGGTTTTTGGGAGTGTCGACCCCCATGCCGGTGATCGTCAACGCGCGCGAAATCAGCGGTCGCCCATCGACCAGCGCGTCGCGGATCGCCACGGCGGTGCCCACGTTGTGCACAACGCAGCCCACGTCCATCGGCAGGCCGCCGTTGGGCACGCGACGTTTGGTGCAGGCGTAGATCAGCTGCTTTTCGGCGCCCTGGGGATAGCGGACCCGCGGGACTACGATCTCGATCCCGCTGTCGCCGTGGATCAGCTTGGCCGAGAGTTTGGCCGCGGCGTCGGACTTGTTGGACTCCACGGCGATCAGCGCCTGCTTGGCCCCCAGTATGCTGCGGACAATTTTAAGTCCTAGGACCACGTCGTCGGGCCGTTCGAGCATCAGCCGATGGTCCGAGGTTAAGTACGGCTCGCACTCCACGCCGTTGAGAATCACCGTGTCGATCGGCTTGTTCTCCGGCGGCGAGAGCTTGACGTGCGAGGGGAAGGTTGCGCCGCCCAGGCCCACGACTCCGGCCTCGGCCAGCAGCTCGACCAAGCGTTTGGGCTCGAGCTCGGACCACGGACGCTCGGGCGGCTGATAGCCGCGCTCGTCCTCGCCGTCGTTCTCTATCAGCACCGCCTGGCAACGGCCGAGCTCCGGGTGCGGCACCTGGGTCAGGCGTTTGACCTTGCCGCTGACCGGGCTGTGAACCGCCGCCGAGATGAAGCCGCGCGGCTCGCCGATCTTTTGGCCGACCAGCACCCGTTCTCCGGGCTTGACCAACGGCTGGGCCGGGGCGCCCAGGTGTTGAGCCATCGACACGTTGAGCAGCTCGGGCGCGCTCAGCGCCTCGAGCGGCTTGGAGCGCGTCAGCTCCTTGTGGTCGTCCGGGTGGACGCCGCCGGGGAACTCGAAGAGCCTCATCCCGCGGCCTGGGCCTGATCGGGTTGACGCGTCGACGGTTCTACTTGCGCAAGATGCGACGTCCCCTCGGGATCGAGGTCGATGATCGCGTGGGTCGGGCAGACTTTGACGCACTCGCCGCAACGCGTGCATTTGGAATAGTCGACACGCGCCAGGTTGTTCTCAAAGACGATCGCCCCCTCGGGGCAGGCCTTGACGCACTTGGTGCAGGCGATGCACCCCACGTCGCAGTACTTGCGCACCAGGCCGCCCTTGTCCACGCTGTTGCACATCACGTGTACCCGCTCCACCGGGTAGTCGACCAGGCGGATCACGTTGCGCGGGCAGACGCGGATGCAATTGCCGCAGGCCGTGCACAGCTCCTCGTTGACGAAGCTCACACCCTGGCGGATCTCCATGGCGCCGAAGGGGCAGACCTTGGTGCAGTCGCCGTAGCCCAGACAGCCGTAGGGGCACTCCTTGTCGCCGCCGAGCACGAGCTGGGCCGCGCGGCACGAGCGCACGCCGTCGTACTCGTAGCCGTGCTTGGCGTGGGTAAAGGTCCCGCCGCAGATGATCAGCGCCACGCGGCGCTGGGCCGCGGAGTAGTCCACGCCCAGGATCTGCGCGATCTGACGCTTGAGCTCCGCGTCGCCCACCGGGCACTGGTTGATCTCGGCCTTGCCTGCGGCCAGGGCCTCGGCAAACCCGTTGCAGCCCGGATAGCCGCACGAGCCGCAGTTGACCCCGGGCAGGATCGGCATCAGTTGCTCGACCCGCGGGTCGCGCTGGACCGCAAAGCTCTTCTTGGCGATGGCCAGGCCCAGAGCCGCGGTCAGTCCCAGGATCGTCAGGGTCAGGATCGAGGCCAGCACGCGCGCGTCCCTCAGCGCACCAGGCCGCTGAAGCCCATGAACGCCAAGCTCAGCAGTCCGGCGGTAACCAGGGCCAGGGCCGTGCCTTTGAAGCTCTCAGGCACATCCGCGCTCTCGATTCGCTCGCGGATGCCGGCAAACAGCACCAGCGCCAGACCGAAGCCGATGGCCGCGCCCAGACTGTGCACCAGCGTGGTGACGAAGTCGTAATCCTTTTGTACGTTGATTACGGCCACGCCGAGCACCGCGCAGTTGGTGGTGATCAGCGGCAGGAAGATTCCCAGTGCCTGGTACAGCGCCGGCGAGATCTTCTGCAATACGATCTCGACCAGTTGCACCAAGGTGGCGATTACCAGAATAAAAGCGATGGTCTGCAGGTACTCGATCTGGAAACGGACCAACACCTGCTGCACGAAATAGGTGACAACGCCGGCCACGGTCATCACGAACAGCACGGCCATCGACATTCCCAGGGCGGTCTCGACCTTGCGCGACACGCCCAGGAACGGGCAAATCCCGAGGAATTTCGCCAAGACAAAGTTGTTGACCAGAACGGCAGAGACGATGACCAGCAGTAGGGTGCCCATAATGCTGTCTTAAACTCTAGTGGTTATCATACGTATTTCAGCGGGCGGCGGGGTGCCTGAAACGCGCCAAAAATTAGCAGAGACACGCGCCCAAGTCAAGCCCGACAACTATCCTGAAATATTGTGGGAATATTGTTGCTCAATACTATTACCCACCACCCTACTTTCGCCGCGGAGTGGATCTTGGCATTACAACCAGCGTACTGCGCGTGTTTTGTAGCGGCACTATTACCCACCACCCTACTTTCGCTGCGGAGTGGATATTGGCATTACAACCAGCGTACTGCGCGTGTTTTGTAGCGACTCCAAGCCGCCTCCAAGGGCGCTGTCGTGGGGCGAGTCATCGCATTGCAACCAGCGTTGTTCGCGCACCTTGCCGCTGCTCAAATCAGCTTTCCGCGAGCCTCCATACAATATTGTTAACCGCAATATTATCCCTCCTCCCGCCCTCTTCCCATTTGCAGGCTGGCGATCCTTCAAATCGTAATGTCTCATTCTAAATATACGAACCTTCTTGATGTTAAGGAAATTTATGCGTCAGAAGGTTAAAAAAAAGAGCTATTCTCGACCACATCGATAATAAACCATTGTTTTTTGTGTTTATTTAAGTATTAAGCATCGGAGCCTTCCTTGACCTTTTCCAGCGTTTTATGCACCATAATTGAGACAACGTGACTCTTTAATGTTACATTAATTACATTATTGGCATTTTAAGTCATGATTTTCTTTTGCATAAAATCCAGGGTTAATATACAGTTGCAATAAATATCTTGTAAAAACGCAAACGGCACTGATGTTGCATTACATTGGCGAACAAAATTATTTGTTTCAGCAGAAGGAGCATTCAATGGAGCGAATCAGGATAATTGTCGGCGACAGTGAAGTCAGCCTCGCCGGGATGTTGATGGACGCCCTCAAGGGCCGTGTCGAGAAAGTAGTAGCCACTCCGGTCAGCGACGAACTTTTAAAGTCGCTGGAGAGCGGTGGGTTCGACATCGCGGTAGTAGACCTGGGAATGAACGGTTACAAGGGCGGTGAGCTGATCAAGAAGGTCTTCAACGTCCAGCCGAACATCGCCGTGATCGCGATGATCAACGAGCAGGATCTGGGAGGATCGCTTGAGATGCTCAAGGACCACTCCTGCCAGATGCTCGTACGCCCGTTCATGAACGAGGAGCTGATGGTCGCCGCCGAGCGCGCACTGGAAGTCCGCCAGCTCAAGCTGGCCAAGCTCAAGCTCTCCGAGCAGCTCGAGCTACGCGGCCCGGATACTGTCATGGCCAACATGCCCGACAAGGTCCCCGTCGACAGCCAGCAGCTCAAGCGCGCCAAAAAGGTGCTGCGCGAAAGCGCCGTCGTGCCGATCGAAAAGGCGTTCGTGGTCGATGCGCTGCAGCGCAACGAATACAACGTAACCAAGGCAGCCAAACAGGTCGGCATGCAGCGACCGAACTTCCAGGCGATGATGCGCAAGCACGGGCTGAAGCTCAGCTTGATGCGCCGCCGTTCCGACTGATTCCAGCCAAACCAGATGTTCAATAGGGGCAGGTCCCGCCGGGACCTGCCCTTTGCTTATTAACGGCCGCGGTAGCGCAGGTAGGAAAGCAAGCCGGCACCCACCGACAGGCCAAAGGCCGTCAGGGCGAAAATCAGGATCAGCGCACCGGAGCCGACTCCCATGGTCAGCAGCCACGGCGGCGCGCCCAGAGTACCGTTTGCCAGCAGCACGGCCAGGGCCATCAACGCGATCGCCGACGAGAGCATCGAGTAGATAATGATCCTGCCGCCCGAGCCGTTCTGGGATGTACTATGAAGACTCTTCCAATCATCCATCGGCGGTCTCCTCGGTCGTCGTCTCCACCCTGGCCTGCTTGATCTTCGTCAAGGCCTGCAACGTCGAGATGCTGCGATCCCGACGTCAATGTTGGATGGAGAATCTCTATGTATTACGGATCGAGGTTTTTGGTTGTTAACTCTATCATTCAAGCGGTGATTCACAAAACATAACATCGGGGAAATCCGAGCAATGGACTAACCTAATGATCGAGACTAAACTGGCGGGCAGCGCCGGAGGTTGCAATGGAATATAATAGCGTCCCGTCAGCCCTGTTCGAGAGCGAAGGCCGTCAGGGGTATGCCCTGGTCAAGCGCGACGGCACATGGATCGAACAGCCGCACGCCACCACCCAGCTCAATGCGCGCTACGTCTCCTGTGCACTGCACCACTGGGGTCATCAGCGCGGCGACCGTGTCGGCGTGATCTCCCACTCGAACCTCGAGTGGTCCACGGCCGACATGGGCGTGATGGCCGCCGCCTTGATCACCATCGGCATCTACGAGACATCGACTGCAAAACAGTGCGCGTTCATCGTCAACCACGCCTTGGTCGGCACGTGCTTTGTCGAGGATGTAGACCAAGCGCAAAAGCTGATCAACGCCCGCGAGCAGATGCCCACGCTCAAACGAATTGTGCTGTTCAACGGCGAGCCGCCCCAGGCCCAGGGCCTGGAACTGATTTCATTCGACAACGCGTTGGACCTGGGAAAGTCGCTCTACGAGGGCGAGCTGCGGCAATGGTTCGACGAGACTCTGGCATCGATCAAGCCTGAGGATAAGGCGATCATCGTCTATACCTCGGGCACCACGGGCGATCCCAAAGGGGTGGTGCTGACCCACCGTACGATGCTCGCGGTGATGAAGGCTTCGGTCGAGGCCGTGGGCATCAGGCCCGACGACCTGGGCCTTGTGGTGCTCCCACTGGCGCACATCCTCCAGCGCACCAGCAACTACGCCGGGGTCTACATCGGCATCAGCGGTGCCTACGCCGAGAGCCTGGATAAATTGGTGGAAAACTTCCAAGAGGTCCGGCCCACGACCTTCAGTATGGTCCCGCGGCTCTACGAGAAGATCCACGCCCGCGTACTGGCCGAGATCTCCCGCGCCAATCCCCGACGTCGGGCGATCTTCAACTGGGCGGTCAGTGTGGGCAAACGCTGGTCAGAGCTAAACCGCGACAACAAGGCCATTCCCCTGGGACTCAATCTCCAGCACGGACTGGCCCAGAAGCTGGTCTACAACAAGATCCAGCAGGTTTTCGGCGGCCGCGTGCGGACAATGATCAGCGGAGGCGCTCCGCTTTCGGTTGAAATCATCGAGTTTTTCGACGCCTGCGGCCTGACGATCCTCGAGGGCTACGGCCTGACCGAAACCGCCGCCCCCTGCACGGTCAACCGACCCGATAGCCTGCGATTTGGCACGGTGGGACAGGTCATCGACGGTGTGGAGATCAAAATTGCAGCGGACGGCGAGATCTGCGTGCGTGGCGAATCGATCTTCAGCGAATATTACAACGACCCCGAGGCCACTGCCGAGGCCTTTGACGATCAGGGATATTTCCTCACCGGCGATATCGGCGTGATCGACGACGATGGCTTCCTGCGGATCACCGACCGGAAAAAGGACATCATCGTCACGGCCGGGGGGAAGAATATCGCACCGCAACCGATAGAAAATGCTTTAAAATCAACTGGTTATATAAGCCAAGCCGTGGTCATCGGCGACCGGCGTAAATATTTGAGCGCACTGATCGCTCTGGACCCGGACGAGATCGTTCAGTGGGCCAAGACCACGGGAATCGGCAAAATCGAGCCGCGTGAGCTGGTACACCACCCCATGGTGCTCGAGTTCGTGCAAAGCATGGTCGACAAGGTCAACGCCGACCTGCCGCGCTACGAGACAATCAAGCGCTTCCAAATGCTCGGTGAGGAGCTGACCATCGAGCGCGGCGAGGTTACGCCCACCCAGAAGGTCAAGCGCAACGTGGTCAATCAACGCTACAAAGATCTGATCGATGCGATGTACAACGATTGACCGCCGCCTATCGCTTTTTCAACTCCTGATCCAAAAACTCGATTATCCGCCGCGTGCCATCGGGTATTGACTGTCCATCCTCGGCATAGCCGTAGGGCAGCTCGAGCACAGGCATGGTCGCGGTATCAAAATTGTTGATCAGATAGTGTAGCTGCCAGGCCCCAGGCGCAAAGTCATGGGGTACTTTACCGAGATTCCAGCTCTCACCGCTGTTGATATATTCACTTTTAAAATCAGAGATATAAACCTTTACCGCCTCCGGCGCTGCACGAATCAGCAAGTTGCCGACAGTACTGCCGCCCGAGTGGCCGATCAGTCCCAGGCGGTTGCCGTCGACAGCGACATCGCGGCAACCCAGGAAGCGCAGGTACTTCAATCCCAGCAACTGTTCATAGACCTGCAGTCCGATAAACGTGAAGCCATCGAGGGTCAGGGCACGGGTCACATCGTATTCTGCCGGCACATTGGGCGCAGCCATACAGCGCATGGAAAGCGCCAACAAGGCATAGCCGTTTTGCGGCAAATAATTGCCGAAATAGACATCGATCCAGGCTTTGGAACTGCCGGCGTGTCCGGGAGAGACGACCACCGCCGGTACGTTGCACGCATCATTGGGCAGCAGCAGGAAACCGTTGAACTCGCCGACGAACTCGTCCTCGAACAACAACGAGCGCAGCTCATAGTCAGCATAGCGCTCGACCCTGGTGGTGGTCACGGTCAACGGCCGCGAGTCGAAATTGTCCAGTAAAAACTCGATGTTGAGCCGCGTGCAAAGCTCATGCTGCAACTCGTTAGTGTCCAGCGGGTCGGACGGGTCCACCTCGCCCGTGGCGATGCGCTGCAGCAAATCCGCGATGTCCTCAGCCTTGCACGGTTGCGCGTAATCCCCGGCCAGATTGCAGAAATCAAAATAATCTTGTGGGCAATCCGTGATAAACGGCCCGTCGCCGTTGAGGTCGTATGGGTTGAATCCGCAGTGCGAGATCCGTCCATCCTCTAGCCGGAGCGTTACGTTCGGGCAGTCGGCGTCGAAGCTTCTGCCAATGCCAGCCTGATCCGCTTGATAGGGTGAATCGTCGTCGTCTCCCCCGCCGCGCGCGCTTGAGCTCTCATCTTGATCGTTGCAGCCCGTCAGCGACACGGCCAGTGCGCTGTAGCTGCACATGCGTAAAAAACGGCGTCTGGAGGGTTTGTTTCCCAACACGTCCAATCTCGATTCTTATTGCCGATTACATTAATTCATGCTAAGCAGCGCGTCAATGCTCAAGCCCGGCCCGGGTTATTTTATAAATCTTCGTCCTTCTGATCTGCGTCATGGTTGAATATCCGCAACTTCGTCACTATATTGTTGTCTAGTGAGTTGAATAAAAAGAGGAGAGGTTCCAGTGAAGTGGTCGTTCACGATAATGCAAATATCTGGAATTCCAATAAGAATTCACCTGACGTTCTTCTTGCTGCTGCTGTTCGTACTGCTGAGCCCGGCCAGCACCGGATTTGGCGGACCCGAGGGATTGCTGATCGTACTCGGCGTGTTCGTGGGCGTGGTGATTCATGAATTGGGCCACGCGCTGACCGCGCGGCGTTACGACATCAACACCCGCAGCATCACCTTGCTGCCTATCGGCGGAGTGGCTGCACTCGATCGCATGCCGACCAAGCCCTCAGGCGAGATCGTGGTCGCGGCCGCCGGACCGCTGACTAGTTTCGGCCTGGCCCTGCTGCTCGGCGGAATCGCCGCAGGCTCGTACTTCACGTTGGGCGCCGAGAGCTACTTGACCCATTATCTGTCCACCCTGGCGTTTATTAACGGTTTTCTCGGAGCATTCAACCTGGTTCCAGCCCTGCCGATGGACGGTGGCCGCATTCTGCGCGGCATCCTGGCTTCAGCCAAAGGACACACCTGGGGCACGGAAGTGGCGGGCAAGGTTGGCCAAGTGGTTGCCATCGGTTTCGGCGTGATCGGTCTGTTCAGCGGCAACTTCTTCCTGATGCTGATCGCGGTCTTCGTTTACCTCGGGGCCAATGCCGAGCGTCAGGAGGCCGAGCTCGAGCGCACGTTAAAGGACATCCCCGCCTGGCGCGCAATGCTCGCGCCGGTCTATTGGACCACTCCCGAGGAAACCCTGGGCTCCCTGTCCTCGAGCCTGCGCCACACGATGCAGGAGGACGTGCCGGTAATCGACCAGGGACGCCTGGTGGGCATGGTCTCGCGGGTCGACCTGATTCCCGCGCTCAAGCGCGAGGAGTTCGACGTGCGAGTAAGCGACATCGTGCGCCAGATTCCCCAGCCGGCGAGCCCGGCCGAGCCGCTGGTGGATGTGCTGCGGCGGATGCGCAACAGCAACCTCTTCGCCCTGCCGGTTATCGATCAAGGTCGTCTAGCGGGCCTGATCACCCGCGAGAAGATCGGCCGCTGCCCGATGAAGTGCTAAGCGGACTGTTGATTGACTACCCACAGCTCCATCCACAGTTGTTCCACGTGGAACACAGCGACTTTCCCCTTATTAATCATCTAGTTATAGAATCTATCCACATTGTGTGAATACCTGTGCGCAACATCTTTTCCACAGTTGTTCCACGTGGAACAATCGGATTAAGAGGGGGTGGAAAGATCGAGAAATCGATCTTTACTTTTCGCCCAACGGGTTAAGGCTGGGCGATGGCCTGTAAAATCCCTTGGGCCACGGCGCGGGCGATAATCCGGTTGCCCTTGGCCGCGGGGTGATTGGGATCGAAAAACAGTGTTTCGTCGGCCTTAATCAACAAAAATTCCGGAACCGAATCCACAAACTGACAGCCGTATTTCTCTGCAAATCGGGGGGTTACGTGGTCCGGCGTGAACATCCACAACACTTCACGGTACTGCTCGGTCCCCGGCTGGACCCCCCTGCTCTGCATCTCCTGAATCAACTCGAGGTGCGGCACGTTGAGAAACACCAATTTAAAGCCGTCCTGCTGCGACAGTTCGCGCATGTGCGCTAAATCTTCCCAATAATCCATCAGATAGCTGCCGGTCTCGATGGTCGCCGGATCGATCTGCGAGTCGTCCATGGCGAACCGCACGGCCGGACCCTTGACCAACCGCCGTAACAAACGGTATGTGTCGAACCGCGAAAACCATCCGCGCATCGAGTACAGCCGCTGGAAGCGTTCCGACTTCAATCTATCACGGTACTGCTTGATATCAGGACGGTAATTTGGCCCACCGGTCAGAGCAACAACGTCGGGCCGATAGGGCCGCATCCGGCGTTGAAAAAACAACAACTGTTGGGTGAACCCGGTCCCGGGAATCCCGGCGTTGAGCACCTGCGCCTTGTTCGAGCCCAGATGCTGCTCAAGCTGCTCTTGCAGCATGTACGGATAGCATTCCTCGAGCTCGCCCATGCCAAAGGTGGTCGAGTCGCCCAGACAGATTACGCGCAGCACGCCCGGCTCGCGCTCAATGGGGAAGGTCTCGCCGCGCAAGCCCACGATATTGAGCTTTTCGGGCTTGTGTTCGTTGTAAGGATTGGGGCTGCCCGGACTCATCACGTATTCCACGTCGTAGATGTCCGAGTAGACCTCGTCCAAGGGCGAACGGGCCCAGCCGCTGAGGCGCAGCAGTCCCTCCACCGCCGCGAAAAACAGCAACACCGCGACCAGCGCGAACAACAGCGTGCGAAAACGTCCCATCCTCAAATCCCGGTCATAGTAATCCATTGGGCCCAAGCCGCACAAGCGCCCTTCCGACCCTGATTGCCCCGCGGTATCAGCACCTTACTTTTTACTATTTACAATTACGATTCTACATCCCATCTGCGCCGCGATCTGGCCGGAGTAGGGGGGTCGCAGACCTAAACAGGGGCGTCCAAAGCATCATTCTCAAATGCGGCGACACCTCCTATCACCTTGATATTTAGTTCTTTATTTGCTGATCTCGCTTAGAGCCCAGCCGCCGGCAGGTTCCCTTTTACACCCTTGGCACGATCCATGAATTGTAATGGCCATAACAAGTCGGATTCCAGGAGGAGGAACCAATGATAATCACCTGCGAACGTTGCCAAGAGAGACTAGTCATCATCAAGCTGAAAACGAACAAGCCACGGATTACCATCACCTGCCCGGTTTGCGGGGAGAACATCGTGCTGTTCACCGCGCAGATCCAGCAAGATATGGAGCGCAAGCACATCACCGAGCGAAAGCGTCTGGAGCGCACCGCCGAGCTGCTGGCCAATTGAGCATCGTCGAACGGATTCCCCTCGCCTCATGACGCGCTGCGTCATTACTTGGTTCAAGGTGTCTCCGGGCGTATATTGCATACTCGGAGGTGCCGATGAGATTCCGCTCGATTCTTAATTTTGCAGTCGCGGCCGCGCTGGCCGCTCTGTTCTTGCCGCTATCCGTTGCAGCCGCCGACGCCGAGCATCCTACGTTGCAACAGCTGATCGAGGCCGGAGCCTCGGTGATGTGGGTCGCTCCGCATCCCGACGACGAGGCGTTGTCCGGGCCGGTGCTGGCCCTGGCCGGGCCGACCTTGGGCAATCGCGTGTACATGCTGGTGCTGACCCGCGGCGACGGCGGCGAGTGTCTGCTGCCCGAGGGCTGCGAGCCAAGCCTGGGCGCTGTACGTCACGAGGAGATGAAACGAGTCGCCGAGCTGTACCACGCGCAACTTGACCACCGCGAATATTGGAACGCGCCGCTACCCGCCAAGAGCTTTCCACCGCGTGACGAGATCGCGCGGATCTGGACCGACCAGGGGATCGGCGACCCGATCGAGGTTATCGCCGAGGCGATCCGCGACTTTCGGCCCGACGTGCTGCTGACCTTCAGTCCGGACCGCGGATTCACCGGACACCCTGAGCATCAGCTCTCATCGCGCTTGGCAATGCAGGCCGTGGTCGCGGCCGACGACCCGCAACGCGAGCTGGGGGGGCTTGCGCCGTACCACGTGCCCAACTGCTACTACATGCTCAACCGCTATTGGCCGATGCGCATGGTGGGCAAGGCCGACCCCGGGCCGTACACCGAGACCTTCGATATCAAACAGCCCTGCGCCGAGGGCATGAGCTGCGTAAAGATGATGTCCGAGTTCACCAGGCAGCACCGCACCCAGGCCAAGGACATGGGCAGCGTGCGGCGCTTCGCCTGGCTGCTCGGCGGTAAAGCCTATTTACGCCGGGTCGATCCGTTTACCCAAGCGCCGGACCCCTTTGAACCACCCGCCGATTGATCGGGTTGCGGGGGCTTGACCTAAGTAGCTCGCTTCCGTAATATTCGCCAGTATTCGCCCGGGACTGTAGCTCAATTGGTAGAGCAGTGGACTCTTAATCCATTTGTTCGGGGTTCGAGTCCCCGCAGTCCTACACTGCACTTCGAGCCCGCAAGCATCGCCTTGCGGGCTTTTCTTTATCCCCAAACGATTAAGCGCCGCGCCTGTTTTCTGTTGACAGCTCGCCGGCGCGGTACAATGATTAAAATCGACTCATAAATGGAGGAAACAGGCATGAAAAAATGGTGGCTGTTACTGGCCTTTGTGCTGGGCCTGGCGCTGACAGTTGTTCCGCTGATCTCCTGCGGTGGCGACGACGACGATGATGACGACGACGACACCCTGGACGATGACGATGACGACGACGACGACGATGACGACGACGACGAGTACTCGGGCGAGTGCGACACCGAGTACAACGCCTTGATCGCCTGCCTGGATGCCGCGGGTGCGAATTGGGAAGACGCCCTGGATTGCTACGCCGAAGATCTGGGGCCCTATCTGGACTGCCTCGAGGCCAACGGCTATGGCGATGCGCCGTGGGTGAGTTGCCTTTCCGACTGCACTGACGCGCTCAACGATTGCCTTGATCTGGGGGCCGACGACCAGCAGTGCTACTCGGACTTCGTCGAGTGCTGGGACGCGTGCCCGGACGTTCCAGCTTCCTGATCCTGTCCACGAACATCCAATAAAATGGGCGGCCCGCCTGGGGCCGCCCGTTTTTTCCGCCCAGGAAGAGCCTAATCCCTGAAATTGATGTAACGCATGTCGATACCCAGGTCCTGGTCTTTGAGAAGGGCGATCACCTCTTGCAGGGCGTCGCGCTTTTTGCCCGAGATCCGCACCTGGTCGCCCATGATCTGCGACTGGACCCTCAGGCCGGTCTTCTTAACCAGCTTGACGATCTGCTTGGCCTTTTCCTCGGGGATACCCTGTTGGATCTTGGCCAGCTGCTTGACCTGCCGCAGTCCCATCTGCTCGATCTTGCCAAAACTCATGGCGCGCAGCGGAACCTGGCGCTTGACCAGCTTCTCCTTGAGCACCTGCTCGACAGCCTTGATCTTGAATTCGTCGTCCGAGTACAGCCAGACCCCGTCGTCGGTCAGCTCGATCTTGCTGTTGCTCTTTTTAAAGTCGTAGCGCGTGCTGATCTCTTTATTGGAGTTGTTGACCGCGTTGCGCACCTCTTGCAGGTCCACCTGACTCACTACGTCGAAGCTCGGCATCTTTGCCCCCTAATTTTATTGCGGCGAGGTGATCACCTCCACGTCCGCGGGCGGCGTGAAGATAAAGAATCCCTCGGGTAACGGCACGTCGGTCTCGATCTTCGAGAAGCCGACCTTGGTGGTGTTGCCGTAGGCGTCGATGAAAATTGTCCCCACCACGTGCATTTTCTGCGGATCGATTAATAGCGTCATCTGCGAAAAGCCCGGCGTCGGCACCTTGGGATTGAGCGTATAGGCCTGGACGCCGTCGTCTGCAGCCGGTCCGGGCTGGATCTCGAACTGCTCGCGCAGGTCAGCGCCGCCGGAGAGGAACAGCACCGGCAGCTGGCTGGAGTAGTGCCGGTTGAAGCGCTCCATAAACACCTGCTTTTGCGCCGGCAGATAGATCCAGAGGGTATAGCCGTCGGTGATCATGCTCTTGGCGTGCGGCTCGTCGTAATCCCAACGCATCATGCCCGGCTTTTTAAAAGCCACGCTGCCGCTGACCACAGAGGTCAGCCCGGTCTGCTTGTTGGTCGACTCCTGGGTGAACTTGGCGCGAAAGGTCTTGGTGTTGCTGTAGCTCTGCTGCAGCTTATCGATCAGCTCGTCCTGTTGCGCGAGCGCCGCAGCCGTCAACGTCAGCAGCGCCAGCACGGTGAGCCACGCCAGCACCGCGTTAATCCTCGATCTTGCCAACCATCACCTCCCGGCGTCCGCTGCCGTCGTTGTGGCCCACGACCCCTTCGAGCTCCATGCGCTCGATGATTCGTGCAGCGCGGTTGTATCCGATGCGCAGCCTGCGCTGCACGTAGGAGATCGAGGCAAAACCGGCGTCGGCCACTACTTGCACCGCCTCGTCGTACTTCGGATCGAGCAGATCGTCGATGCCGACTCCGTCCGCAGCGTCGGGTTCGGGCTCGCGGCCGATCTCCTCGTTGTAGCACGGCTTGCCCAGCTGCTTGATGTGCCCGACCACGCGTTGGATCTCTTCCTCGGTGATGTACGGTGCATGGATGCGGATCAGCCGGCTGGTGGCCGGCGGCATGTACAGCAGGTCGCCCGAGCCCAGCAGGTTCTCGGCGCCCTGGGCGTCGAGGATCGTGCGGCTGTCGATGCGGCTGGAGACCTGGAAGCTGATGCGCGCCGGGAAGTTGGCCTTGATCACGCCGGTGATCACGTCCACGCTGGGCCGCTGGGTGGCCAGCACCAGATGGATGCCCGCGGCGCGGGACATCTGCGCCAGACGCGCGATGCTCTCCTCGATATCCTTGGCCGCAACCATCATCAGGTCGGCCAGCTCGTCGATCAAGATCAAGATGTAGTTCATCTGCTCGGAGCTGGCCGGGAGTTTTTTTGCTAAGACCTTGACGTTGTAGTTCTTGATGTTGCGTACACCGGCCGCGGCCAGCAGCTTGTAGCGCCGCTCCATCTCGCCCACGCCCCAGCGCAGCATGGCAGCAGCCTTCTTGGGATCGGTGACCACCGGATAGAGCAGGAACGGGATATCCTGGTAGTCCGACATCTCGAGCATCTTGGGATCGACCATCAGCATCTTGACCCGGTCGGGGGTCGCGCGGTAGAGGATCGAGCAAATCAGCGCGTTGAGAAACACGCTCTTGCCCGAGCCGGTGGTGCCGGCGATCAGCAGGTGCGGCATCTTGGTCAGGTCGGCGACTACCGGATTGCCCGCGATGTCCTTGCCCAGGGCGACCACCAGCTCGCCGTCCGCGTTGTTGAACTGCTCGGACTCGAGAAGCTCGCGCAGGTAAACCGTCTCGCGATGGCGGTTGGGGATCTCGATGCCCACCGCCGCCTTGCCCGGGATCGGCGCGACGATGCGGATCGCCTCGGCGCGCAGGGCCAGCTTGAGGTCGTCGGAGAGGTTGACCACGCGGTTGACCTTGACCCCGGCCGCGGGCTCGAACTCGTACATCGTGATCACCGGGCCCGGACGTACGGCCGAGACGCGCCCCTCCACGCCGAACTCGCCCAACGTGCGTTCGAGTACCTTGCTCGAGTTGAGCAGCTCCTCGCGGTCGCTGTGCCGGTCCGTGTCGTCGGCGCTGACCAAGGCGTCGAGGGGAGGGGGCTCGTAGGGCGCGATCTCGATCTCCGGCTCTTCCTCGGGCTCGGGCTCGGGCTCGGGCTCGGGCTCGGGCTCCGGCTCAGGTTCCGGTTCCGGCGCGGGCTCAGGCTTTGGTTCGGTCTCCGGCTCGCGCTCTGGTTCGGGTCGCTCAACCGCGGCTGTTGAAAACTTAGGCGCAGGCGTGGCGCCGGGCACCGGGTCCGCTCCCGCGGTGCGCGGCTTGGTAAACTCCTCGATACCCGGGGGCGGCGCAATACCGTCCGGACCCAGGGCCGCGTCCAGCGCGCTGTCGATCTCGCCCTGTTGGTCGGGATCGCCCCAGTCGATGCTCACGTCGTCCTCGACCGCGGCCGTGGGCCGATCGGCCGGAAAATCGTCCGGGTCCACCTCGAGCACTCCCAAACCCGGCGTGACGTCCTGGGCCTGCGACTCGGGCTTGCGGCGCCGAGGCCAGGCGATCTCCGGCTCGGGCTGCGGCTCAGGCTCCGGTTCCATTTCGGCCTCGGGCTCCCGGCGTTTGCGCGAACGCGCGATCATCGTCTCGGCCTCTTCGGCTTCGGCTTCCGCTGCTGCCTGCGCAGCGGCTTTGGCTGCTTGCAGTTCCTTTTCACGGAGGGCCTCACGCTCAGCGCGCCGCTTGGCCCGCAGTTCCTTACGCCGGGCTCGCCGTTCGCGCCAGCGCACGAACGAGGCCGAGAGCATTGCGCCCAGCACTGACAGCCGTTTACCGATCCAGCCGGCCATGCTGACGATCGAGCTGCCGGTGACCAGCATCAGTCCGATCAGGAAGCCGACCACAAAGACGATCGCCGTACCCACGTTGGCCAGTACGCTGTACAGCGCGTGGTATACGACCAGTCCCAGCACGCCGCCCCAGTTCAGTTCGCCTTCAGGCGTGTTGCCGTTGATCTGGCTAAAACCGCCGCAGATTACGAACAGCATCAGCAGCATGCCGAAGCTCTGCCACGGCCCGGGCACCCAGGAACGGCGTAAAAAGATCGAGAGGCTGGCGATCAGCAGCAGCGCGGGCAGGGTCCAGGCACCGTAGCCCAACATGTAGATCGAGCCCGCGGCGAGCTGCGCGCCGAAGCTGCCCAGCCAGTTGGAGCTCTCTCCGCCCGCAGTGAATGGCGACTCCTGCTGTGGGGTATAGCTCAGGATCGACAGGGCGAACACCATCGCGCCGGCCAGGAACAATAGGGCGAGGATGTCGCGGCCCAACCCGGCGGACTTGGGAGGACTGTCCTTGCTCTTAACCGAGGTTTTGCGCTTGACGCGCTTGCTGGTTGTGTTCTTGGTCTTTGCCATCACCCTATCCGATAAACAGGCCCGCGGCCGATTCTACCCGATCAGCGTGCAATGTAAACGTGCGCGCGGCGCGCTACCTTCGATTGCACAGCTTCGGCGCATTACCTACACTTAACCCGGATTATTCATGAGGGTTCGTTGACGAGGCACACAAGACACCGCAAGAATGAGAAAGCCGAGCCGATACTCCGCAGGCGTACCCGCTACGGTACGTCGAGGACGGATCGGTGAGGATGACGAAGTTATTGCGAGCGTATTGTGCGCCGCAGTAGGAGCTTCATGAATATTCCGGGTTAATCGATGTCGCGCACCCTCACTTGGTATGTAATCCGCGAGGTGCTGGTCCCGTTTATCATGGGCCTGTTCATCTTCACGTTCGTGGTGATGATGTTCCAGATCCTGCAGCTGGTCGACCTGGTGGTGAGCTACGGGGTCGAGGTCGCCGACGTGCTGCGGCTGCTGCTCTATCTGATCCTGCCGCTGACTGTGTTCACCATGCCGATCTCGTTTCTGCTCGCCGTGCTGCTGGCATTCAACCGGCTCTCGGGCGATTCGGAGATCATCGCGATGAAGGCCAGCGGCATTGGTCTGCACAAGCACCTGTGGCCGGTATTGCTGCTGGGGTTGATCGTCACCGCGTTCGCGGCGTTCATCACGCTGCAGGCCGCGCCCGCGGGACTGTACAATCTCGAGCTGCTCAAGCTCAAGCTCGCGCGCTCCAAGGTGCTGATCGCCCTGGAGGAGCGGGTGTTCAAGACCGACCTCGAGGACCTGGTGCTCTACGTCAACCGCATTAACCCCAAGGACGAGCGGATGGAGCAGGTCTTTGTCTCGGACACCCGCGACGAGCGCGCGCCGACGATCGTCGTCGCCGAGTACGGTCGCTTGATTCCGCGCCCCGGCACCGACCTGCTGACGATCCGCCTTGAGAGCGGCTCGATCCACCGCAGTTCCGAAAACCAGGACGAGTACGAGATCGTGCGCTTCGACGTCTACGACACCAACTTCAAGGTCGACCTGCCGCTGGGCGGCGAGGACTTCGAAAAGGAGTATTTGCACATGGGACAGCTCGAGCTCGCCCGCGAGATCAAGCGGCGGCTCGAGGTGGTTCAAAATCCCGACCCGAACTCCGACGAGGATCGCCGGGCCTGGCTGGCCTACAAATACCGCCGGGCGCTCACCGAGTTCCATCGGCGCTTCGCCTTTCCCTTCGCCTGCCTGGTGTTCGCCGTGGCCGGCATCCCGCTGGGGATCGCGCCGGTGCGTTCGGGGCGCAGCCGCGGCTTCACGGTCGGGCTGCTGGTGCTGTGCGTCTACTACGTCCTGTTCCGGGTGGGAGAGAACGTCGGCTGGCGCGGCTGGCTGCACCCGGCGGTAATGCTCTGGGTGCCCAACGTGATGTTCCTGATGTTGGGGGTCTACCTGCTGTGGGCCCGCACCACCGAGCGCGAGATCAAACTGCTGACCTGGATCGGCACGATCGGCGAGAAGATCGTCGAGTTGATGACGACCAAGATCTACAGCAGCAAGCGCTCCGATCGCAAGGACGACAGCCAATGAGGGTACTCACGCGCTACGTACTGGCCGAGTTCCTCAAGCTGTTTGTGATGTGCCTGTTGGCCTTCATTCTGATCTACATGCTGGTCGACTTCATCGACCGCAGCAACATCATGTTCAAAAATCAGGCCACGGCCTCGGAGATCGCACGCTACATCGGCTACAAGGTGCCCTTGATCGCTTTCCAGATGATCCCGGTCAGCGTACTGCTGGCCACGCTGATCTCGCTCTCGATCCTCAGCCGCAACTCCGAGATTACGGCGATGAAGGCCGGCGGCGTCTCGATTTTGCGGGTGACTTCGCCGGTGCTGCTCTTCGCGCTGATGATCTCCGGCGTGAGCTTCGCGGTCAACGAGTTCGTCGTGCCCTACACCAACGCGATGAGCGAGCAGGTCTGGCGCGAGGAGATCAAGGGCAAAGAGCCGCGGGCGCAGTTCCGCAAGAAGCGGATCTGGTACCGCAGCTCGCGGGCCGAGGGCTGGCCCGAGTCGATCTATTACATCGCCAACCTCTACCCGGACAAGGGGCGGATCGAGAACGTCTCGCTGTTCCGCTTCGACGAGCAGTTCCGGCTGATCCGTCGCGGCCATGCCCAGTTCGCACAATACGATCCCTCGGCCGAGGCGGGCCGCGCCTGGACCTTCTACGACGGCGTCTATCGCCGATTCGTCGGCGACGAAGTGGAGATGCAGACGACGTTCACCCGCTACCGGTTCGTCCTGGCCGAGACTATCGACGATTTGAAAATCGAGCGTAAAAAGCCCGAGGAGATGGGCTTTGCCGAGCTGCGCGACCACGTGCGTAAGGTCCGCGAGTCGGGCGACGATGCCACGCGCTACGAGGTCGACCTGCAGGGCAAACTCTCGTTCCCGCTGGTGAGCTTCGTCATGGCGCTGTTGGGCATCCCCTTTGCGCTCAAGACCGGCCGCAGCGGAGGCGTGGCCCTGGGGATCGGCGTGGCCCTGACCATCGGCGTTGTCTATTGGATCGTGCTCGCGTTGAGCCTCTCGCTGGGGCACTCCGGCGTGCTGCCGCCGACCGCCGCGGCCTGGTCGAGCCACATCGCCTTCGGCATGATCGGCGTGCTGATGATGGTCAACATGCAGCAATGAGGGGCTGACGATGCGCGGCCTGCTGTTCGTTCTACATATGATCGTCTCCACCGCACTGGCGGGACTGCTGGCGCACATCGTCGGACTGCCCTCGCACTCCAAGCGCGCGGTCTGCGTGGTGGCGCGCTGGTGGTCGGCGATGCTGCTGATGGTCGCCGGAGTTAAGGTCAGCAGCCGTATTGCCCAGCCGCTGGACCCGCATCAGCCCTACGTCTTTGTCAGCAATCACCTCTCGCACCTCGACGCGCCCTCGTTGTTTGTTACTCTCCGTTGCCAGCTGAGCTTCATGGCCAAACGCAGCCTGCTGTACTACCCGATTTTCGGCAGCGCAATCCTGGCCATGGGCGTGGTGGTGATCGACCGCCACAGCCAGCGCCGGCGCCACGCGAGCGTGGATCGTGCGGCAAAGATGGTAGCGTCCGGTCGTAGCGTATTCGTGTTTCCCGAGGGCCTACGCAGCCCGGATGGCTCCCTGGGAGAATTTAAAAAGGGGGCGTTCATCCTGGCGATCCGTGCCGGGGTGCCGCTGGTGCCGATCTGTATCAAGGGAACCCGCGAGGTGCTCAAGCCCGGCGCGATCTCGCCGCGACCCGGCGAGGTGACGGTCAGCGTGCTGCCGCCAATCCTCACCACGGGCATGACCATCGACGACCGCGACGCCCTGCTCGCCCAAGCCCGAGCGGCCATTCAAGCGGAGCTTGAGACATCGTTGAGGTAGCCGGGTGCCACCATTAAAGTCCACGAATAGACCCAGCTCTTCTATTATCGTAAATACAGTGCGGTATACTCAGGCTATCTCAGTCCGACCGTATACGAACACATTGCATAACAGGCTGCCTATGTGGCAGCTTTACGAAAAATAGGGATACAAAACCGGACAAGGGGCCGCCAATGCGCATTGACCGTCTCGTAATAAATAATTTTAAGGGATTCAAGCACCGGGAGTTATCGTTTCATCCCGAGTTCAACTTGGTCGTTGGCGACAACGGGCTAGGGAAAACCTCGGTGCTGGAAGCGCTGTCGATTGCTGCGGGAAGCTGGTTTCTCGGCTTACGCGGCTACGACACTCGCCATATTAAGGCGGGAGAGGCCCGGCTGGAAGGGTTTATCACTGCTGATGGCGTCAACTGGGAGCACCAATACCCGTGCATCGTGGAGGCGCACGGTAGAATTCTGGGAAATGACCTGACGTGGAAGCGTTCTCTTAACTATACAGGTGGACGAACGAGCTACGGAGACGCCCGTTCCATTAAAGACTTGGCATCGGAGAGTGACGAAAAAGTCCGGGCTGGCGAGCCGATTTCCCTACCCATCATCTCCTATTACAGCACGGCTCGGCTTTGGGACGTTCCCCGCGAGCAAGCGCGAGTCAAGAGCAGTAAGAAAATCAAGGAAAAGGCCGGGTTGTCCCGGCTAGACGCGTATCGTAATAGCGTTGATCCCCGCCTGTCGGTCTCCGATCTCATCGAGTGGATCGCCCGTCAGTCCTGGAAGGCGTTTCAGCAACGCGGCTTTCAGACGCCGGTGTTTGCTACGGCACGCTCGGCGTTGGTGCAAAACGTCCAGGGTGCAAAAGATGTCTACTTTGATGCCGAGTACGGCGAGGTCATCGTCGAGTTCGAAAATGGCACAAGACAACCCTTTAACAATCTCAGCGACGGTCAACGCTGTATGCTTGCAGTGGTGGGGGACTTGGCGCGCAAGGCCGCAACGCTCAACCCGCACCTCGGGGATCGCGTGCTGTTGGAGACCTCCGGGGTCGTGATGATCGATGAACTCGATCTGCACCTGCACCCCAAATGGCAACGACAGGTCATCGAGGATCTGCGGACGACGTTCCCCAAACTTCAGTTCATCTGTACAACACACTCTCCGTTTCTTATCCAGGCGCTTCGATCTGGTGAAGAGCTGATCATGCTCGAAGGACAACCGACAGCTAATCTTGGAGATCTGCCACTCGAAGACATCGCTCGCGGCATACAGGGAGTCTCGAACCCGCAGGTAAGTGCGCGATACCAAGAAATGAAACAGGTGGCTCGGACCTACCTCGAAACACTCGAAGAAGCCCAAATGGCCCCGGAAGAAAAGCTGGAGGAATACCAAAAGCGTCTCGCCGATTCGATTGCCCCGTATGCCGACAACCCCGCGTTTCAGGCGTTCCTCGAGATGAAACGCGCAGCCAAGCTTGGTGAGTAAACGATGCGGCCGATACGACGCAATGCATCACCACAGAACAAAGACTTCAAGGATTATGCAGCGGCTCAGCCGTATCTGATCAGTCGATTGGGGAGCTACTGCAGCTATTGCGAACGCCGGATAGCGACGCAACTCGCGGTTGAACACATCCAGCCCAAGGGTCTCCCAAAATATGCTCACCTTAGTGGAAGATGGGACAACTTCCTGCTGGCTTGCGTCAACTGCAACTCGACCAAGAGAGATAAGGATGTCGTCTTGTCCGAAGTGTTGTTGCCTGACCGTGATAATACCTTTGCAGCTTACTGCTATCGCCAGGATGGCACGGTTGTGGTTCGCAACGGACTGAATTCCGCTGTCAGCTCCGCCGCCGCGAACACCCTCAAACTTGTCGGCTTGGACAAGCAGGGTCCGCTTATTACAGATGAAAACGGCAGAGCGGTAGCCATCGACCGCTATGACCAGCGTATGGAAGCCTTCTTGAAAGCCCAAGAAGCTAAGCGGCTCATCGATGACGATCCCGCAAATCAGAGTCTTCGTACAATTGCTGTTGAGCTTGCTGAAGCAAGCGGTTTTTTCAGCGTATGGATGACCGTTTTCAACGGCGACTTAGACATGCAGCAACGGTTGGTGGGAGCGTTTGATGGGACTGCAGCGAGCGGCTGTTTTGATCCGGCAAAAATGACGCTGGTTTCCCCTACGCCCAATCCAGATGGTTTGGCCTACGGGGGTAAAATATGAGGTCTCGCCCCGCGGACACCTCCGCATGTAGTGCGTGGAGGTAGAACAGGAATTCCCTGCTAAGCATTGGAGCGCAAGGGGAAGAGCCCCCCGAATGCTCGATGTATTCCCCGCGCCCTCTCTTCACCGTGCGAAGCCCCTCCCCCTTACGGCCTGCCCTGGCTGATGTTGCGCCAGCCCAGTTGCGCCTGGGCTGCCAGCGATTGATGCAACTCCTGACGCCTGACCTCGGCGATTACGCGCAACAGGGCCGCAGGCCGCGGATCGCCGCGACCCGCACCGCGATTTTTACGCATGAACACGATCTCCTGGTCCACGCACAGCGATTGATACTCGCCGGACTCGGCCCAGTCAGCGAGCATCTCCAGGTGTCCGGGCAGCAGCGGATTGTAGGTGCAGTTGTGGCACTCGAATCCGGTGAGGTTGATCAACACCACGTCGGGCCGCGGCATGCGCACGGCAGTGCCGATCTCCCAGACCATGGCGCGCTCGGAGAGTGCGAGCAAAAAGCGGTCATTGGTCATCACGCTGTCGTGATCATCAATCTGCGCCAACGCGGCAGCGGCCTTGCGCGTGAAGTCGGTCTGTAAGAAGTTCCGTCCATCGTAGATCGAGCTGACCGAGCCCGGCGGGCTGCCCGGCCCGCCGTAGTCCTGACCCAGGCCGAAAATCCCCGAGCCAAAGTTAAGCAGCAGCGAGGACAACAGCACGTAGAGACAAAGCCCGCGCGCCGCAACGCGCGAATCGATGTTGCGCGCGGCAAGCAAGCGGCCCAGGCGGTCGGAGATCCAGCGCGCGCCGAGTAGCGCGGCGAGAAATACGAAAGGCACCGCGCCGGTGAGCAGGTGGGTCTGACGCGCGTTCACCGGCAGGTACTGCAAAAAGACCAGCGCGGCCGTGGGCAGCGCCAACACCAGGGTCAGCGGCGAGAACAGCGGCAGATAGCCTGCCGAGCGCAGCACGCGGCGCGCCAGATCGAGGTGCTCGGCCCAGGCCACGCGGGCCAGGGCGTCCAGCGGCTGGGTCACCACGTACAACACCAGTGCGCTGAGTTTGGGTTGCTCGTGTAAAAATCGCAGATAGACGAAATTGTGCATCGGGTAATACAGCGGGATGATCAGCTTGATGCACACTGCCATCCAGCCCGCGCCCACCAGCCCGGGCAGCAGCACCCATTTGAGTCCGCGACGCGAGAGCATCGCGTGCAGCGAGTAGCCCACGAGCACAATTCCGAGGTTCTCTTTACAGGCCAGGGTCGCGGCCGCGGCGAGCATGAACAGCCCCAGCCGCTTTCGCAGGTAGAGGTCGAAGCCGATCACCAGCGGCAAAATCGCGAACACCTCCGGGTCGTAGTTGCCCAGGTTGATTTCGTTCAGCGGCAGGAAAAGCAGGAACGCCGTGGACCAGCCCAGGGCCTGCCAATCGGAGAGAAACTTGCGCCGCGCGATTTTAAAAACCCACAGCGCACCCAGGGCAATGGTCAGGCTGGTGGCGAAGTAGTAGCTCGAGGCGTGGGGCCAGACCAGCCAGGGTAGGGCGGCGACGAAAAACACCGGCCGGAAATGGCCGTGAAAGCGCATGTTGCCCTTGATCGTGCTCAGCACCGGATTGCCGTGGGCCGTGTGCCAGATGATCTGGTTGTTGACCGCCTCGTCCCGCGGATCGTGAGTCACCAGCGCCCGGTGGCGGTCGATCAGCAGCCAAGAGAAGATGATCGTGTGCGCCACGATGGCCACGATCAGCAGCACTGCCGCTGCGCGCGATGTGCTCCCTCGATCCATTGAATGCATGCTAACGGGGAACGCTGCCCAAGTCATCAGCGGCGCGGCGCATGCGATTGCTTGCCCGCACGATCGACGCCGGGCTAGCATGCCGCATGGTCGCAGGCCGCACTCGTTCGCGCTCCCGCAAGGCACTGATTGTCGCGGTGCTGTGCGTGTCGGCTCTGTCGTTGTTGCTCAACCTGCTGGGCGTGAACTTCCTGCTGCCTTCGCAAAGCTCGGCCTACTTTGACAGCCTGGCGCCGTCCGCGCCTCTGACTTTGCTGGCGACGTTTCCAAATCTGGGCGAGCCGGTCTACGGCACGCTGCCGCCGCTGACTCTGCTGGCGGCCCAGCTTCCCGTGCTGTTGCCCGCACTCGCCGATGGCCGGGTGCAGCTCGACCGCGCGTCGCACACCGCACGTATCGACGACCAGCGCACTGCCGGCCGACTGATTTTTATCTCGCGCTTGTTCTCGGCGCTGCTCGGCGCGTTGAGCATCGCGCTGCTGCTGCTGGCGGCCAATCGGCTGTTCGGATTGCGCGCGGCGATCATCGGCGCGGGGCTTTGCGCGCTGTGCCCGATGCAGGTCTACTTTTCGCACACCGCGGGGGTCACGCCGCAGACCACGTTATGGCTAAGCGCCGCGCTGTTCGTGGCTGCGGGCGATGCGCTGCGGCCCACGCTACGGCGTGCGGCGCTGTTGGGGCTGTTCGTGGGATTGGCCGCGGCCACCAAGGAGTACGCGGCGGCCTGCGGCGCGGGATGGGGCGCGTTGATGCTCTACCAGGCGCTACGGCGGCGCAACGCCGCGCTGGGCCGTTTGGCTGCATACTGCGGCGCGGCGCTGGCGATCTACCTGGCGGCGAACCTGGCTTTTCTCGACCTGGGTCCGCTGAACGCGCATTTGCGCTACTACATCTCCGGCGGCAGCGCTGAGGCCGGGTCCGGCTCGTTCTTCTGGAAAGCGGGCAACCCGCTAAGCAACCTGCTGCCCATCGCCGCGCTGAGCGTGGCGGTGCTGTTCGAGGTCAACCTACTCGGCGGCGCGGCCGCGCTGTGGGGCGCGGTCTGGGGCGCGCGCGACCGGAGGGCACTGGCCGCACTGCTCGCGCCGGTGCTCGGGTTGTTCCTGCTGATCCAGGTGCCGTTCGGCCAGATCCTTTACCAGTACGTGCTGCCGCTGAATCTGATCGGCCTACTGTTATTCGGCGCGGTGGCGGACCGTTGGCTGAAATCCGAAACCAGCTTGCGGCGAACGCTGATCAACGTGCTGCTCGTGCTGTGCGCCCTGGGCATGGCCGCGCAGGTCGCGATGCTCGAGGCCGACCTGGCCACGGACGGCCGCAGGCCGATGCAGCGCTGGCTGCTGGATCACCTCGGTCCGCAGGCAGTGGTCTGGAGCTATTCGCCCAGCGAGGTGCTGCCCTTTGACCAGCCGCGGCTGAAGGTCAAGCCCGAGGCGCAACAGCGCAGCGGGGCCGAGCTAACGCGCAGCGCGCAGCCGCCACAGGCGCTGATCGTGGATAATGCCCTGGCCTGGCAGACGCTGTACCAGCGCGCCGCGTTCCCGCACTGGCCGCGGTTTCTGGCGAGACTCGCCGCGGGCCGTCTGGGCTACGTGCCCGCGCAAAGTTTCAGCGGCTGGCGCGAGCGCTCGGGCAACTTCTTCGGCATCGGCCAGCGCTACGTGGTGTTTGTGCCGCGCGACTCGGGTCTGCCGCGCGAGAGCGAGGCGCGGCTGGATGTGGCCGCAATCAGCCGCTCGATCTTCTGGCGTCGTTACGAGTGGGCCTGGGCCAAGCCCCTGGATGCGGGGAGCGAGATGCCGTGGACCGTGATCGACGCGCTGCCGTCCGGGCGTACGCTTGCGGCCTGGGTGCTCGGTGAGAACCTGTGGGCGCTGAAGGACGCGGGGGGCGGCTGGTGCGCGCTGTATCGACTGCCGCTGGAGAATGAGATCGTGGAAATCGTCGCGGCCTGGCGCGGGGAATCGCCCGCGGGGTTGATCAACGCCCCGGCGTATTACCGCGGCGAATGGTTGCAGTTTGGAGCGCGGCCGACCTTCTGAAATACAACAGGATCATGAATAAAACGATCCAGGGCAGCGAGCCTCCGGACGGAGGCACGTTCAGGGCGCAGCCGCAGCCCGACTTATCGTCGTTGCCGCTCTCATCCGTGTCGTCGTCATCATCGTCGTCATCGTCGTCTTGGTCGTCATCGACAATGTCGTCATCGTCCACGATGTCATCATCATCATCGTCGTCGTCGTCCACGATGTCGTCGTCGTCGTCGTCATCATCATCATCGTCCCCGCACGTGCAGCCCTCAGACATGCAGGAAGCGCAGGTCACGGCACAGAAACACGCGCACAGATCGGACAGCAGCTCGGCGTCGTCTTCATCATTGTAGTCGTCGTCGTAGTGCCGTTCGCCGTCGTCGTCGTCGTCGGACGGGGGAGGCACGGCCTCTTCGATTTTGAACATCGCCAACCAGCCACCCGCCTCGCGCTGGTCCGTATGCCCGATGACACCGGCGGCCGCACCGTAAACTCCACCGGGCGAGATGTCGGCAGCGAGGGCCGATCCCGCAGCGTTGAACGCGAACAGCGCCGCGCCCTCGCCGCGCCGGGCTGCCAGCAGCTCGTGGTCGCTTTGCTCGCCCTCAAATCCCAGGGTCGCCAGCAGCACGAACTCGGCGTCGTCGTCCGCAGCCAAATCGGCGATGCCGTCAAGCTGCTCGCCCTGTCCGGGGGTCAGGCTCAGAGCGTTGACCAGCGGCGAATCGCCGTCACGCACGAACAGCAACTCCAGGGCGAACGGGTCGTCCTGATCAAAGATCGCGGCCGCGCCGTAGGCCCCGTCGCGCGCCAGGACCGTGTACGCCGCGCGCCTCGTCGGCTCGGCCAGCTCATAGCTCCAAACCGATTCGAGCGCGCCATCGGCGTAGTGGTAGAGCAACAGCGAGTCGGCCTCGGCCAACAGCAGCATTGATCCATCGCCGGATAGGGCCAGGCTCGACTCGGGCTCGGCGTCCAGCGCTGCTAGGGGCGCGAGGGCCTCGAGGTCGAGCAGCACGATGCGCGAGCCCCGGATCGCCGCGCGCGCGCCGCCCGAGCTCAGCGACAGCGCGGCGGGCGCAATCAGCGACTCGGGCTCATAGCGTTGCAGCTCGCCGCTGTGGTCGATCAACAACAGCACCGCGTTGTCCCCGCTATCGGCCGCGAGCACCGCGGCCAGCTCGCCGCGCGAATCAACGGCAAATCCATTAAGGCCGATCGGCTCCAAATCGTCGGGCAGCTCCGTGCGCCACAGCGGATCAGCTGATCCGGTGGACCACCGCAGCACGGACCACGATTCGTCGCCAAACTCAAGGCCGTAGAAATAGATGTCGAAGCGGTCGGCGCGCAGCAGCAGCTCGGCGTCCGGATCGTCGGAGTTGTAGGTCCAGCGCGCCTCGCCGTTGTCGCCGCGGCGCAATAAATCGATACGTCCCTCAAAGCTCATCGCAAGGTAGCTGCCGTTGGCCAACAGGCAGATCGAACTCGGCGCGCGGTCGAGTTCGATCGACCACAGCAGGCCCTCATCGGCCACGGCCGGCACGGCAAACAGCAGACAGACGGCGATTGCCAGCAGCCCGACCTTGCCTGGGTTGTTCATCCGACCCTCCAACGTTTTCCAGATCAGCCTGCGGCTCAGTGCGCCTCGGCCCAGTTGCGACCGCGGCCCACATCGACCTCGATCGGCACCTCCGACGAAGCGCTCTTCATCAGCCCGACCACCAGCTGGGACAGCTCATCGGCCCGCTCTTGCGGCACCTCGAACACCAGCTCGTCGTGGACCTGCAAGAGCATCCGCGCGCCTTGGACGCGCCCGATCTCGCGGTCGACCTCGAGCATCGCGCGCTTGATGATGTCAGCGGCTGTGCCCTGGATCGGGGTGTTGACCGCCACGCGCTCGGCGAACATCCGCATGTTGTGGTCGCGGCCGTTGATGTCGGGCAACGCGCGACGGCGGCCGAGCAGCGTCTCGACGTAGCCGTGCTCGCGCGCCTGCTCCACCTGTTGTTCCATGTAGCGCGCCACGCCGCTGTAGCGTTCGAAGTAACGGTCCATGAAACGCTTGGCCTCGCCGACCTCGATCCCCAGCTCGCGGCCGAGGCGGAAGGCGCTGATGCCGTAGATGATGCCGAAGTTGATGGTCTTGGCCCGGCGGCGTTCCTCGTCGCTGACCTGGTCCGGCGGCTTGTCGAAGATCTCGCCCGCAGTGCGACGGTGCACGTCCTGGCCGCGCTCGAACGCGTCGCACATCCCCGCGTCGCCGGAGAGCCGCGCCATGATCCGCAGCTCGATCTGGCTGTAGTCGGCGCAGAGCAGCACGCAGCCCGGCGGCGCGATGAACGCCTCGCGGATTCGCCGCCCCTCGGGCGTGCGCACCGGGATGTTCTGCAGGTTCGGATCCGAACTCGACAGTCGACCGGTGGCCGTGGAGGTCATGTTGAACGATGTGTGAATGCGCAAGGTGTGCGGATTGATCAGCCCGGGCAGGGCGTCGGCATAGGTTCCTTTGAGCTTGGACATGCTGCGGTATTCCAGCAGCATCTGCGGCAATTCGTGCAGCGGCGCGAGCTGTTCGAGTACGCTGACGTCGGTGCTCGGGCCGGTCTTGGTCTTTTTAATTACCGGCAGGCCGAGCTTCTCAAACAGGATCGGCGCGATCTGCTTGGGCGACTGGATGTTGAACTCCGCGCCCGCGCTGCGATAGATCTTGGCGCGCAGAATTTCCAGCGATCCGGCCAGCTCGATCGAGAGCCGTTCGAGGATCGAACGCTCGAGCAGCACGCCTTGGCGCTCCATCCGCGCCAGCACGTCGATTAGCGGCACCTCGAGCTCGTGGTAGAGACTCTCCAGGCCCTGTTGCTCGAGCCGCTCGCTAAGCTGCTGTTCGAGCAGCCACGACAGATGAGCATCCTCGCACGAGTAGTCGCGCGCGGTATCGAGCGCCACCGCGGCGAACGGGATCTGCGCCTTACCCTTACCGCAGACGTCGGTATAGGACGTGGCCCTGTGCCCCAGCGTGGAAATCGCCACCTCGGACAGGTTGTGTTGCCGCTTATCCGGAGCCAACAGGTAGGAGGCGAGCATGCTGTCGCCGGCCACGCCGCGTAGTTCGATCCCGGCGTTGGCGAACACGATCTGGTCGTACTTAATGTTGTGCCCGACCTTGGGCAGCGCCGGGTCGCGCAGCAGCGGACCGAGGATCTCCAACGCCCGTTGCATCTCGAGCTGGCGCTCGCTGCCCTCGCTGTCGTGCGCCAGGGGCAGGTAGGCCGCGGACTCGTCTTCCCAGCAGAGGCTGACGCCGACCAGCTTGGCGAGCATCGGGCGCTCGGAGCTGGTCTCGGTATCCACACTCAGTCGGCCCGCCGCGCGGATCTGCTCCACAACCTGTTGCAGCTGCGACTCGTCGAGAATCAGCCGGTAGTTGCTCTGGTCCACGCTCTTGGCATCGGAGATCGTGGCCAGCAGGGCGTCGAACTCCAGCTCGCTGAACAGCTCGTGCAGCGCCTGCTGGTCGGGCTCGCATAGCGCTAAATCGTCCAAATCAACATCAAGCGGCACATGGTAATCGAGAGTTACCAGTTTGCGGCTCAGCCGCGCCTGCTGCTCGTGCTCGCGCAGCCGTTCGCCGAGCTTGCCCTTGATCGTTCCCGCGGCCGAGAGCACGTTATCGAAACTGCCGTACTGCGCCAGCAGTTTGAGCGCTGTCTTTTCGCCGATCCCGGGTACGCCGGGCACGTTGTCCCCCGCATCGCCGGCCAGGCCCATCACGTCGACAGCTTGGCGCACCGAGCCGAAGCGCTGCTTAACCTGCTGCGGGCCGATCTCGCGGTCCTTGAGCGGATCGAACAGCAGCACGCCATCGCCGACCACCTGGTACAGATCCTTGTCCGAGCTGACGATCTCGACTTGCCAGCCGCTGAGTTGCGCACGCCGGGCCAGCGTGGCGATCAGGTCGTCGGCCTCGTAACCGTCGAGCTCGAGGCACGGCAGATTGAACGCGCGCACCGCGCGCCGCACCAGCTCGAACTGCGGCACCAGCTCAGGCGGCGGCGCGGGTCGGTTGGCCTTGTACTCGGAGTACATCTCATGGCGAAAGGTCGGCGCCTTGGTGTCGAAGACCACGGCCACAGCCTGTGGCGGACGCTCGCGCAGCAGCTTGCGCAGCATGGTCACGAAACCGTAAACCGCGTTGGTGGGCAGGCCGCGGCTGTTGCTCAGATGGCGGATCGCGTAGAACGCCCGGAAGATGTAGGCGCTGCCGTCGACCAGTGTCAGCTTGTCGGACATCCGGTGCTAGTTTTTCTTCCTGCGACCCTTGGCCTTGGCGGCCTTGGGCGGGTTGAGCGCCAACAATTTAGAATGCACGAACTCGCCGTTGCGCTGGATCAGCTTATTGTCGAACCAGATCTCGCCGCCGCCGTACTCGGGCTTGAGCACCTTGACCAAGTCCCAGTGCACGGCGCTGCGGTTGCCGTTGTCGGTCTCGTCGTAGGCCATGCCCGGGGTGAAGTGGATCGAGCCGCCGATTTTTTCGTCGAACAGGATGTTGCGCATCGGCGTGGTGATCGCATGGTTGGTGCCGATTGCGAACTCGCCGATGTAGCGCGCGCCGGGATCGGTGTCGAATACCTTGTTCAGCTCGGCGCTCAGCGCTCCGGCCTCGGCCTTGACGATCTTGCCCTTGGAAAACTCGAGGCGCACGTTGTTGAACTCGCGGCCCTGGTAAATGCTCGGGCAGTTGTAGGTGAGGTAGCCTTCCACCGAGTCGCGTACCGGCGCCGAGAAGACCTCGCCGTCGGGCACGTTGCGCTCGCCGCAGCAGTTGACCGCGCCGATGCCCTTGATTGAAAAGCGCAGGTCGGTGTCCGCGGATTTGATCTGCACCTGATCGGTGCGCGACATGATCCGCACCAACTGCTGCTGGTGCTTGCGCAGGGCCGGGTAGTCGATGCACGTGGCGCGGAAGAAAAATTCGGTGAACTGCTCCAGGCTCATCTTGGCGTCCTGGGCCGCGCCCTGGGTCGGGAAGCGTGTGACCACCCAGCGCGAGTTGCGCACGCGCTCGTCGAGGATCGCGTGGGTCGCCTTCTGTGCGGCCTGCATGTTCTTGACCTCGGCGTTGGCAAAGACCATCGAGTTCTCAGGGCTGCGCACGCCGATAAAGCAATCGACGCTCTTCATAAACTCCAGCTCGTGGGGCCGCTGGTAGGCCGCTTGGGAGGGCTTGGCCAGGTTGTAGAAATCCAGCTCAATGTCGGGCACGATGAACTCGTACTTGACGAGCTTGGCGCCGCGCAACAGGGCCAGCTTATGCAGCTGCTTGACGATCGGCAGCGTCTCCAGGCCCACGCCGTGAATCAGCACGGTATCGCCTTTTTTTACCTTGGTGGAATAGTTTACAAGGATTTCGGCCAGCTCGGTTACGCGCGGATCCAGCATTGGTTACCTCCTCCTGCAGTGCGACGGCATCTGAACCTAGCCTGGATTATTCATGAGGTTTCGTCAACGAGGCGCGCAAGGTGCCGCAAATACAAGGAAGCACTCCACGCTTAAGATCAACGCTGCTCTGCACGACGCGGCGCGGTTCGTTGGCCAACGACCAGCGCAATACGCGAGCTTTGCGGGCGGCTCAAAGCCGCCTCCGCGACCGGTCAACAGCGCGGCAGAAGATCCCATTTGCTGAAAAAACATGCGCTTGCGTGGGTGAATATCCGGATTGTACTGTGCCTTGGTCGATTGACAATCTAAGTCGGAAAAATTTACAATTACCATCTGGGGTTTTACGTGCCTGGGCGCGGCCCGCATCCGCTGTGCATGCCGATCGCCCGCTGTATCTCTACAATGGGGCCGGGAATGAGGAGGGTCGATTATGTCACGACCACCTAAATCCTTTTGTTTCAGACCGTTCCGGCTCACGACAACCCTGTTCGTGTTGGCAGCCGCGGCCCTGGTCTGCTCGGCGGGCAATGCGAACGCGGGGCTGGCCGACGAGAGCGAGCGCCAGCACCTGAGCGACATGGCCGACCGCGAGGCGATTATCGAAATTGATCTCGATCTATCGTTGAGCACGGTAAGCCCTTCGTTCTATGGCGCCAATGTAATCAGCGGCGGCCACTTCAGCGCCAACGGCGGCGGTGTGTGGGATCCGGATGCCCAAGACTGCGGCGAGGATATCTACGGCTGCTACGCGCCGGACGTGCTCGCGTTGACCCAAGCGGCCGGCCTGGCCACGCTACGCTATCCAGGCGGCATGCAGGTGCGCCAGATGGATTGGCGTCAGGGCGTGGGCTCCGGCGGCGTGCTGATCCCCTTTGGCACCGACGAATTCCTGACCTTCGCCCGCGAGGTGGGGGCCGAGCCGATCCTGCAGGTCTCGCTTTATGATCCGATCACCGCCGATGTCGCGGGCAGCGAGGTGATCCAGAGCGCTGTGGATTACGTGACCTACATCAACGGCACCGACAAGCAGGACCGCGTGACCTACTGGGAGCTCGACTCCCAGCCGTGGGAGGGCTTCGGCACCGAGGGCGCGGTCTCCCAGGGTTACCAGGCGATCAGCCCCGAGATCTACGCCCAGGCGTTTCTCGAGTTCAGCCAGGCGATGAAAGCGGTCGACCCCGATATCAAGATCGGCGCCGATGCCTATGAGGTGCGCGACGCCAACGAGGCCGAGGCGTTTTTACGGACCTTCGTCGACTCGGGCGTAGACGACCAATACTGGCCGGACTATCTGGTGATCCACTTCCTGCGTCCCGATTTCGCGCCCGAGCTGTGCGACCTTTACGGCCGCGACCTCGAGCTGCTGCTGGAACAGATAGTCGCCGCCACGCTGGCCGCGCCGCGCGAGCTGGTGACCAGGGTGACCGCCCTGAACGATTTGAAGGACTACGTGTGGCAGGATCAGCCATCGCGGTCGAGCTCGACTTTAATCGCCATCGCCAGCTTCAATACCGGCCTGACCTTCGCCGAACAAGAGACCAACTTCCCCGGCCAGACACCGCCGCCCTGTCCGTTCCGCCACCTGCGCTACTCGCTGTTGGGTGCGATGTTCAACGCCGACGTGCTGGTGCGCCTGAGCCGCCTGGGTCAGACCGTGCAGATGGCCTCGCTGCACAACCTGGCCGACACCGACGAGGAACTGCCGCGCGGCATGTACGGCATGATCCAACCCGACAACAGCGGCGCCTATTCGCGGCCCAATCAGCTGCTGTTCGAGATGTTGGTCCAAGATCTGCAAGCCGCGACCCCGCTGGTCACCGACGTAAAAGTCCTGACCTTCGACAACGTCGGTCGCAACGGCGTGTCGGCCTACGGCTCGATCACCACCGGCGCGGACGAGTCCTTCATCCGCGTGCGCATGTTGCGTCACCGCGAAATCGGCGTGGGGGTCGACGCCTGCGGCCCGGGCAATATCCACAACCCCGACATCGAGCACTACATCAGCGGCAGCGCTTTCTTCGACCGGATGACCCTCACCCCGGACGACGAGGATCCGTTCCAGTCGGCCAACCTGCTGACCAACGGCGATTTCGAGGACGACCTCAACGGCTGGACCTACCAGGGCGATCCCTCGGGCGCATCGACCTCGGTGGAGTGCGGCGCAGAGAACTGCGTGCTGCAAATCGAGTTCGCCGACGCGCCGAACAACAACCCGGCCTACACCGAGGTGCTGTTCCAGACCGTGGAGGTCGAGCCAGAGAGCCGCTACTCACTGACCTACAGCACCAGCACGGACCAGCTGGACGTGCACACCCCCAACCTGCTGTGCGATCCGAGTTTCGAGCTTTCCGACGTCGGCGCCTACGACAACCTCTATTGGTGGCCCAACGGCACGCTGACCAACACCGAGGTGATCGACAGCGACTGCCTCGAGGGCGATCGCTGCGCCGAGGTGACCTTCACCGGCAATCCCAACTACTACCACGTGTACCAGCGTTACTACCTGCGGGCCGAGGATCCATCGGCGTACCTGCTCGAGGGCTACATTCGCACCCAAGACCTGCTGAGCAACGCGACGCTTGAGGTCCAGGCACGCAACGCCGCGGACCAGTACATCCAAACCGCCAATCCGCTGGGGATCTTCGACAGCCACGGCTGGACCAAGCTCACGCGCCAGATCACACTCTACGACCGCGAGCAGACCGCCAAGTTCCATGTGTTCCTGCGGCGCAAGCCCGGAGCCAAAGAACTGGGCGGCAACGCGGTCTGGGACTACGTCACCCTGCGCCGCGACCCGGCGCTGTACGCGCCCAAGATCGCGGTCGACGTGTGCCAGGACTCCGACTGCACGGTCTACCGCACCATCGAGACCGCCGGACAGTACGGCACGCGCGATTGGAACACCGTGAAGCTCAGCGGCACGCCCTACATCACGGCCCAAGCCTACGGCCACGACGAGAGCCTGGCGATCGTGCTAATCAACAAGGACCCGCTGAACAACACCGAGGCTGCGATATCGC